>DHBY01000052.1:77915-113247 GCA_002398845.1 Firmicutes bacterium UBA4916
CAAATAAATGCCATATATAATTCGTTCATCTTTTCAATATTCTCGTTATACTTTATTGATGAACATAATGCGCCAGCAATATCAAAATAATAATCGCCTATTCTGGATTCGCCAAAGTCTATTATTTTAATTTCATTGTTTGTCTAAATCATATTCCATATACCTAAATCTCCATGGACGATTTCACTATTCCCAACAGTCTTTAGATATAATTTCTTCACTATTTCATCTACTTCTTTATCTGAATAAAGGACTTTGCTGTTACGATATTGATTTTCCCAGAAAGTTCTTCCTTTTTGCCATAAGTTTAGAAGGTCGAATCTATCTTTAGAATTAATTGAAATCTTGCTATCGGATAAGGCATTCTGCATATAAGCAACAGATTTGGCAATTTCTTGTATCATTTGTTTATCAGAAACCTTTGGAACTATTCCATTAATATATTCTTGAATATTATAATAACTTTTTTCAAAACAAAAATATGGATTCCCATCCTTCGTAGGAACTATAGGCGATACGCAATTTACGCCCTTATTAAATATATAATTTGTAATAGTAAACTCTGCATCCCCTTGACTTTTGCCCTTAAGTTTACGTAATATCCATTTTTTTGATTTAGAATTTATCAAAAAGGTTTCTGTCGTATTCCCATTTTTAATCTCCTCATACGAAACTATATTACCTATAGGATATTTCTCACATATATTTTCTATTAAAAGCTTATTTAAAGCTATCCTCCTTACACTTACATAGTTTATTTTTTTCCGTCTAATTCTACAACTATGCAGCATAATAAATTTCATAATCGTTATTATTTCTGAATCATACAAAATTGAATACTCTATGTTTTTACGATTTTTTATATATGCTGGCACACATTACACCTACAGGGATTTCATCGGTGCATACTTTAGCTAATTTTATTGCTTCTAGCTACTTGGTTAATTTTTATGGATGATAAGAAACACGCTGGTCTCTTGCACCCGATAAAAGTATCCCGACTCCTCACCGATTTTCTGAAAATCCTCAGGTGAATGGATTGGCAGCCTGCTCCTCAAACCATTTAAGGCGAAAATCCCAAAACTTAGCACTGTAACTGCTAAGATAGGCCGTTCCTCCATAGTTTAGGCTTCATGGTACCATTACTATATTCCTTAAAGAACAAGGAAAACTCATCTTCATCAAATTCTCCGTTTTTTATTATGATTTCCTGTTTTTTCTTTGCAAGTTCTACTAAATATCCAGTTTCTATATATCCGTTATTAACATAAAATTTCTTGCGTCTTAATCTTTGCTCAATGTCTTTTGAACCTTCATCGCATCTTTCAATAGATATTATAATTTTACTATCGGGATGCATTGATTGAATTTTGTCTAAAATACAGCTGCCATATCCCTTCGACCGAATGTTTTCATCAACTGCCAAAAACATTACAAACGTCAAGTTTTGAACTGTAGCCATATAAACAAAGCCACATAGGGTATCCTTATCGTGAAAAGATATAAATTCAGTGTTCTTCATCTTTGCCATTATAAGCATTAACCAGAAAGGCATACGATCTTCTTTAAGAAAAGAGGATGTATAAATTTCTTTTATTCTTTCTTTCCCTTTGCTTCTCCCTGTGACGCTTTCAACCCTTAAATCCATTTTTCACCATCCTATTATAGTATTCGTTAACCCCATCGCTTTATTGCGAATATTCTACTATATAAATAATCTTTGTTTTAGTATAACATAAATCTGGTTAAAAAAAGCCCGAACGGTATCTTTTTTAGCCGGATTTATGGAAAGTTAGGTCAATTGATGTTAGCACTACTACCAGCGGAATAAAAGGTACTATCCGAAATATCATATAAAAAAAGAAAGTCGCAACATTTATATTTGCGACTTTCTTTTTTTAGTTATAAATCATCCACGCTTGGCTTGCTTAGTTGATTTTATTGAATTATACAGCCCCCTCAGTAAAACTGGAATCAGCAACAGCAATCAATTTTTTTCGACCAAAATTTTGGTGCAGGAGAAGGGACTCGAACCCTCATGGCTATGCCATACGCCCCTCAAACGTACGTGTCTGCCAATTCCACCACTCCTGCAATTTTACATTATACATATTATATTATAATATATTCTTACTTTTTATCAACTTTTTTATCGACTGATTCTTGTTGAAATTCTTTAGGTATATACCATTTTTCAATATTTCTATATAGATCGAAAAAGCATGGATCAATATCCCCCATTATCTTTCTATCTACTAATAAGGCATTATTTTTGAAAAACAAACTTACATACGGTAATTCTTCTGTAATAAAAGATTCTAATTTTTCATAGGCTTTTAATTTTACATCCCTATTGGATGCGCTAAAAGCCTCTAGTAATTTTTCATCCATGGCTTCATTGTTATATCTTATAAAATTAGTGCCCGTTTTTATTTGAGAAGAATGAAATGCAAAGGATAGTTCAGGTATTGCTGATAAATGCCATCCTAATAAAGCTATATCATAATTTCCTCTTGAAATTTGGTTATTTACACTTTCCCATTGGCTTTCTACCATTTCTTCTGTTAAATCATCAGGGATAACATCTGGATAATCCTTTATAACATTAATACCTAATTTATTTAAATCCTCAACAATCATATCCGCTACTTTTAATCTCAACGGATTATAAGAGTTTGTTATTAATCTTAAGGTTACTTTTTTCCCATTCTCATCTTCATAATAGTCATCACCATCTACATCCTTCCATCCTAATTTAGATAGTTCTTCCTTGGCTTTAGTTGGATTATATCCATAGATATTTGCATCCTCTGATAATAGCCATGAATTAGGATGAATTGGCAAATCAGTTTGTGTGGCATGACCTAAATATACCCTTTGAATTATAGCCTGTCTGTTTATACCATAGGCTATGGCTTTTCTAAGTTTATTTCCAGTTTCATTATTAAAAATCTCTTTTGAGAAATTAAACCCTAAAAACTCATAATTTTGGGATACAAACTCATATATTCTAATTCTATTATTCTGATCATATTTTTCCCAGTCTATATCTAAATCAGTAGTAACATTAACCTGCCCAGTTTCAAAGGCTGTAAGTACCAATTCTTCATCCTCTAAAACCTTCCCTATTACTTGATCTATATAGGCTTTCCCATCTCTATATTTGTCGTAAGACTTTAAAGTTACTATTTTGTATTTTTCATAACTTTCGAATTTATAAGGTCCTGTTCCAATAGGAACATAATCTTCTTCAGATAAAGCTTTAATATAAGAATTTTTATCCTCTATTCCAGATACAAATTTGTGCTTAGGTATTATAGGGAAAGTCAATGTCTCCAAACCATGACTAAAATTTCTATCAAACACTATATTAATATTATAATCGTCTAATATTTGGACATCCATAACCCTACGAATATCTGAAGGGTTAAAACTTCCAAGTGTAGTATTAAACATCTTTTTATATGTTGTATCATTACTTGCATATTTAATTGTATTTATAGTAAAAGCCACGTCCTCTGCTGTAAACTTTTCCCCATCATGCCATAATACATTATCTTTTAGTTTAATATTTATTACCTTTCCATCTTCTTTTATAGTATAATTTTCAGCTAATTGATTCTTTACATTTAAATTATTATCTAATTCAAATAGCCCTTCAAATATTAACTTACTAAAATGATAATAAGATATATTTTCAGTAATTAAGGGGTTTAAAGTATTCAAAGTAGTTAGTGGTAATATTAATTGTCCTCCATATTCAGGTTTATATTCTGCCTGTTTGTCCTTAGCTATGTCAAAGGTTTCTGCCTCATTTTTTTCATCGCTTTTCTGGCATCCTATTGTTGTCATCAACATAACTAAAGTCAATATTATAACTAAGATTCTTTTGTACTTCAACTCATACTCCCCCTTTAACTATTTGTTCACCACTAAACTTTTTATAACTTTTCTTAAGTTATGTACTACTGCAAGAAAATTGTTTTCTTCATGAATAGCTGGTTTATCTAACTCATCTTTATATAAGGTTTTATACACTTTTACGTTTTTCAAAACTTTTTCAACATATTGTTCAGTTTCTTTAAATGGTATTTTTTTTAAATATGCCCCATCTTCACAGTATTCATTATTTGTTAACCACTTTTTTACATTCCCACTTCCTCCATTGTAAGCCGCTAAGATTAACTGTAGATTATTGTCGAACTCCTTAGACAATACATCTAAATACCATGTTCCAACCATGATATTTATTTCTGGATCAAATAATAAATCCAAATCAAAATCCTCTATTTTGAGTGCCTCTGCAGCCCAATATCCAGTAGTAGACGATATTTGCATAAGTCCCCTTGCACTTTTTGGGGATATAGCATCTTTATCATAGTTACTTTCCACATTAATAATTGCTGCTACCAAATATGGATCCACATTATATTTTTCAGAATATATATTTATTGATTTTTTATAGCTTAAAGGATAGGTAATGGTAAAATAAATAGTTGTTGCTATAATAATTATAATAGATATTATAATTATAGTTAATATTCCTTTAAATAATTTATTGATTCGCCATATCAAGTTTAACCCTCCAGAGAACTACATTATTTCATCCATTATTTTTTCCATTTGTTTTTCGAGAGTTTCTAAATTTCCTCCATTATCTATTACCTTTGTAGCATATTCTCTTTTCAACATTATTGGCATCTGGGCTTTAATCCTTTGTTTACCTTCCTTTTTGTCTATGGAATCCCTTACTATTAACCTATCTAATTGAGTTTTATCATCTGTATAAACTAACCATATTTCATGAAAATTAATTCCATATTTCGTGAAGTTATCCATCTCCTCAATTAATAAAGGTACATCTACAAAAATATATCTTTCACTCTGAGAGTATTCATCTATTAGTTTCTTTATAGATTGAAATACATATGGATGGACAATATCATTTAACTTTTCCCTAAGCAATTCTTTTTTAAAAATTATGCTTCCTAGTTTCTTCCTATTAATACTCCTATCTTCATTGAGTATGCCTTCTCCAAAAAACTCAACTATTTCTTTGTAGGCTGGTGTATCTTTTTCTACTACCTCTTTAGCTATTTTATCAGCATCAATAACCTTATATCCATATTTTTTAATAATCCTTGAAACTGTAGATTTGCCTGTGGCTATACCTCCTGTTAAACCTATGATAATGCAGTTATTTTGTTTCATACCAGTTTTCACCAGCCTTTAATTCAACCTTTAATGGAATATCTAAGTTTACTGCATTTTCCATAATGTCTTTCATCAATTTTTCAACTTCTTTTTCTTCATCTTTATGGGTTTCTATTATAAGCTCATCGTGAACTTGTAATATAAGTTTTGATTTTAAATTTCTCTTATTTAATTCTTCATATACCCTTACCATAGCAACTTTTATGATATCAGCAGCACTTCCTTGGATAGGTGTATTCATAGCTACTCGTTCTCCAAAGGATCTTACATTATAATTTTTTGATTTAAGTTCGGGGATATATCTTCTCCTTTTTAAAATGGTTTCAACATATCCTTTTTCTTTCCCTATTTTTATGATATCATCCATATACTTTTCTACCATATTATAGTTATTTAAATAATTATCTATATACTCTTTGGCCTCTTTTCTTGAAATGTCTAAATCTCTCGAAAGACCATAATCACTTATTCCATATACAATCCCAAAGTTAACGGCTTTAGCCCTACTTCTCATTAAAGGCGTAACTTCTTCTTTAGGTACACCGAATACCTCAGATGCAGTCTTTGTATGGATATCTTCATTATTATAAAAAGCATCCATTAATTTAGGGTCTTTAGAGATATGTGCCAATACTCTTAACTCAATTTGAGAATAATCCCCATCTACAAGTACATATTCATCACTTTGAGGTACAAAGGCCTTGCGAATCTTTCTGCCTTCTTCAGTCTTTATAGGTATATTTTGTAAATTAGGTTCTGTACTACTAATACGACCTGTATTAGTCACCGTTTGATTGAAACTCGAATGGATTTTCTGAGTTTTTTCATCTACTACATTTATTAATCCATCTATATAGGTTGATTTTAACTTTACCATCTGTCTATATTTAAGTATTTTTTCTATTATTTCATGTTGCCCTTTCAATTTATCCAACACTTCTGCATCAGTTGAATATCCTGTTTTGGTCTTTTTTATTACAGGTAAACCTAATTCATCAAATAATATTTCCCCCATTTGCTTAGGAGAATTAATATTAAATTCCCTACCCGCTAAATCATATATTTCTTTAGTTAAATTGTCAATTTCTTTTTGAAATTCATCTCCAAGCTGATTTAGAACATCTAAATCTACTTTAAATCCGTTAAATTCCATGTCTGCCAATACTTCCACTAATGGTAGTTCTACATCATAATATAATTGGGTCATTTCTTGCTGATTAAGATTATCTTTAATTGGCTCTTTTACTTTATATATTAAATCTAATGTCATAGAGATATATTCGGCTTTATCTTCAATAGATAAATCTTTATAGGATTTTTTGTTTTTCCCTTTACCTAATAGCTCTTCCTCATCTACGCCATAAATATTTAAGTATTCCTTACCTAGTTCATTAATACTATAACTCATGCTCGCTGGGTTTAAAAGATAGCTTCCTATCATTGTATCAAAAATCATATTCTTTAAATTAATATTTAGTCTAAGTAAACCTACTATATCAGCTTTCATCATATGCCCATACTTTTCTATTTCTCTAGACTCAAAGTATTCCTTAAATTTACTTATAAATATTTCAATATCATTTTCAGAGTAGTCAATATAATAAGATGTATTATTTCCAACTTTAATCCCTATTCCAAGTATTTGACTACTTACATATATATGATTTTCATATAAAAATTTAAAACAAAAGCTTTTTTCTGATTTTATTTCATTTATAATTGGCTCATAATTATTTTCTTTAATAATTTTATATTTTACTTTATAAGTAGAATCTTCTACTTTACTAATCTTATCTGAAGATATCTTGGATAATAGGCTTTTAAATTCCAGTGTTTCATAAAGTTTTGCGAGTCTATCCCAATCAGGCTCTTCTACTTTAAGTTCCTCTAGGGTAAAATCTAGAGGAGCATTTCTGATTATTTCTCCTAATTTTTTACTAAGAAATGCGGTGTTTTGATTTTCTATTAAAGATTCTCTGGTCTTCTTTCCCCCTACTTTATCTATATTATTGTATAGGTTTTCCATAGTACCAAATTCTTTTAATAATTTTATTCCAGTCTTTTCTCCAATCCCTGGCACTCCTGGGATATTATCTGATTTATCTCCCATAAGTCCTTTCAAGTCAATAAATTGTTCTGGTGTTATACCATATTCTTCAATTATTCTTTTCTCATCATATTCTTCTAATTCAGTGATACCTTTCTTTGTTATTAAAACCTTAGTATTGTTAGAAGATAGCTGCAAATAGTCCCTATCTCCTGTAACTAATATAACTTCCATTTGATTGTTTTCACCAAATTTAGATAAAGTCCCAGCTATGTCATCTGCCTCATAGTCTTCTAATTCTAGCTGTGCTATGTTCATAGCTGATAATATTTCTTTTAATATTGGGAACTGCTGAGATAATTCATTTGGAGTAGATTGTCTATTAGCTTTATATAAATCAAAAGCTTTATGTCTAAATGTAGGACCTTTTTTATCAAAGGCTACACATAGATAATCTATATCGTATTCTTCTCTAATTTTATATAACATGGTCAAAAATCCATAAACACCATTAGTATATATGCCATCTTTAGTAGTAAGTAAAGGTAAAGCATAAAATGCTCTATGTATCAAACTATTTCCATCTATAACCATTAGCTTTTCTTTTCTTTTCCCAGTCACAAAATCACTCCTTCTATACAATAATACATAACCATATATAATAATAAGTATACCTTAAATGTATCTTCTCGTAAACAAATTCAAAAATAAAGTCCTTGATTATTTTATGATTTTGTGTTATTATATTTTTTGTAATTGATTATGCCGAAGTGGTGGAACTGGCAGACGCGCTGGACTCAAAATCCTGTGGTAGCAATACCGTGCGGGTTCGATTCCCGCCTTCGGCACCATTAAATTCAGCTCTTTAGTTTATACTATAGAGCTTTTTTATTGCCTACATTTCCCTATCACTTTAAATCTCTATCTGTTGCTTTGATGAAATGGTAATGATTTTACCCATAACCGTAGCAAGTGTAGTATCTATCGTCCCAAGCTAATGGATAAGCTGCATTGAGGGTCTGCATCCACAAGCAGGATTTTCTTATTTCCCATAGCTAAACCTATACCTATATACGCTTTAGACAGCAAAAATGCTGCAAAGTATCCTGAAAATGTTTATACTCAATATAAAACCGAGCAATCCGACTCTAACTATACGAAAACAGTCTACCCAGCAACTTCCCATTTATGAAATTGCTCATAATTATAACTAGAACACAACATATAAAAAGTACGTTCTAAAAATAAAACCCTTAATACTAATTATCTATTTCTCGTTCAAAAATAATTTCAAATTCCATGGGTACACCATCAGAGGCATATTTTACAGGAAAAATTTGTACTAATCTCCAACCTTCTTTAGCATATTTATAAATGATTTCATTATGACTTTTTAATTCTGATACAACAAATCCTTTTAAAGCTAATTTTACACTTTCATATTAATACATGGGTTTTCCTACTTATTTATTATAGCAACACACTTAACTACTTATATTCATCTATAGTATATAATTCACTCATCATTTTATCAACCAAGTTTAACCCCCTTCACATGAAATACCTCTAATTATCCAATGCCATCTATAAAACGCCCTATTTTTAAGTGTCAAAAAATATGCCGCCTAAAGCTGGTAGTCCTTTGGCGGCAGGTTATTAATATCCATTTTTACCAATAGAATTAGATCACATTTTTCATACACATCAATGTGCTAGCAAACTTGAAATTAAATAAATTTACTAATTACTTTTTGAAAAAAATACCTCTTAAAAAAACAACTTGGAGATATCATCCAAATATAAGTTCCTTAATGTGTCCTAGATTTATGTCATTCCCCAGCATCTGATTGATGCCATAACAAAGATTACGAGCTAAAATCTTTGTTCTAAATCTTGTAATAAGACCCAGCATAGATTCGGTTAGAACCTTATTGATATTTAGTTGCCCCGCTAATTGCGAAAAGATGGTTTCAATTCGTCTTCTGAGCTTAAAAATATGCTGGCGAAGCCATTTTAGATGAGGGTTTTTAGCATTATTTCTTTTCATAAATAGCAACTGAATTCCTTTTTCAGCCTCTAAATCTGGAGATAAATACTTATTAGCATACCCCTTATCAACTAGAATAGTTATATGTTCATATGTTTCAACTAACTCCCATCTATGTCCATGAGTAAACATTTTGAAATATCTAATTTAAAAACATCTGTAAAGAAGATATCTTTGATCATTGCCTCTTCATTTAGATACCAATTTCCAAAATTCTCTTCAAGTAAGTATATGATTCCATCTTCACTTAAAACTACAGCTGTATCTTTTTTATATTTAATATCAAACAAACTTCCTTTTAAATCATTCAATTCTACTTTTATAACTTTTGAATCTTCATATAAAGAAACCATCTTAAGCTACCCTTTATTTCCTATGAATTCTTATTACCATTCTCATCTTCTAAACATCTAATTTTCCTTATTTCATTATTTAGAAAATCAATTTTTTCTGTGATATTAATCTGAATAGCTATCTTTTTTTCATTGAGATTATTATAGTAGTCAATAATCCTCCCCAAAGTACTGTTGCACCTATACCGAAGAATATCGTTGCACTTAACGTCATTTTTATCACCACACCTTTATTCATTTTTTAAATTAATATTATCTCTCCAAGGTTGTTTACTTATTAAGATCGCCCCGGTAATTCCTATTAAAATAATTCCCCATCCATAAACAAACAACGCCTGCAAATCATATCCACCATAAGGTGTATGCATTTCTATAATAAGGCTTTGTACTAAAATGAAAGTTAAAACAATTGGATTTATATATTTAATAAATACATCCCACCATTTTCCTATTCTATAATAAGATACTGAATTTGTATGGTCACGAATTGTATTAGGTTTTACAACCCATCCTACTAAGATAGTTTCTAGTAATCCAACTACAACTATTCCATAGTTATTAATAAAGTTATCCATAATATCTAATAAGTATAATCCTGCTCTAGTTGCAAAGGAGATACTTATAACAAATCCAACTAGCAAAATTCCTGTTACTACTTTTTTACGTTCCCATCCTGTTTTATCTATTATGGCTGAAGAAATTGCTTCAACTAAGGATACTGCTGATGTTAATCCCGCAAATATTAAGCAAGTAAAAAATAATACAGATAGTATATTTCCCCAGATGCCCATTACTGAAAATACTTTAGGAAATGCTATAAATGCAAGTCCTATACCATCAGATGCAACTTTATCAACAGATACTCCTTGATTTGTTGCCATAAATCCAAGTATTGCAAAAACCCCTATTGCAGATAAAAATTCAAAACCACAATTGGCAAAAGCAGTCATAAATGCACTATTATTTATATCTGTTTTTTCAGGAAGATAACTGGAATAAGTCATCATAATTCCTGTAGCTATACTTAATGAAAAAAATACTTGTCCATATGCTGCAATCCAAACTTTAGGATCTTTAACTTTTTGCCAATCAGGTGTAAACAGTGTGTTTAAGCCTAAAGAAGCACCTTCTAAAGTTACCCCTTTTATTACTATAATTATCATTATTATTAATAGAGCTGGTAATAGTATTTTACTTAATTTTTCAATTCCAGCTTTTATTCCTTTATAACATATAAACCAGTTAATTAACCAAACCAAAGCTATTCCTATTAATATTGGAACAACTATACCTTCAAAATCGAAGGGTGATGATGATAAATTTAATACTTCATTATAAAAATAACTGTTAGTGTCATTTCCCCATACTTTTTTAAAGCTTAATGTTAAATACTTTATAGCCAGGCTCAAAATCATTGAATAATAAGATAAAATTATAACTGCGCTAATTATAGGCCACCAACCAAGCCATTCCCATTTTTTATTTGCTCTTGATATTGCAAGTGGTGTTGAGCCTCTAAATTTATGACCCATTCCATATTCAAGAATTAATAAAGGTATTCCTGCTGTGAATATGGCGAAAAAATATGGAATTAAAAAAGCTCCACCTCCATTTGAATAAGCCACATAAGGAAATCTCCATATATTACCTAGCCCTACAGCAGAACCAATAGCTGCAAGTAGGAATCCTGCTTTTGTCCCCCATTGTTCTCTGGATTTTTTCATTTTTATTCCTCCCAAATATTTTGTCTGAATTTTGCAGATGTTGATATTTATAAATAAAAAAGCCCCACAGTTTATACTATGAGACCTTTTTACCTAGGATATTACAAAAGTCCCATAGTTTATCTATGGGACTCCATTTATTTCAACACAAATAATTAGCCACCATAGATGCAAAACGCCTGTTTTGGCGATTGCATCTATAGTAGTATGTAACGTATCTATATATACAATCGCTATCTTAAGTTAGCTAATAAGAGTAGATTATTCAATTTTGAAACAGATATATTTATTTTAATATTCATAATAATCCTCCTCTTGGTAAATTTATATTATGATATCATACTACTCCAGTAATGTCAATAAAGTATTAAAAATGATATAAAAAGGTGATCTAATTTAGCATTAGATTCTTTTGGCATATTCAAAATTTGGGTGTGCTCACTTTGGACCTATGTCAATATAGTAGACACACTTTCTCGAATAAATTTTATACAACCCTCTTAACTTTATCTTCCCATTCTTGGGGAGTAATATAACCTAGAGAGCTATGTATTCTTTCTCTGTTATACCATGACTCTATGTATTCAAATGTTGCGAGTCTTGCAGCATCAAAATCAAAATATTTTACTAGATTAACTTCTTCCTTTTTTAATACTAAGTGAAAGGATTCTATGCAAGCATTATCATAGGGGTTCCCTTTACCACTAAAAGAATGAATCATTTTATGATCTTTAACATATTTTCCAAATTCATAGCTTGTATATTGACTTCCTAAATCACTATGAAGAATTAGTCCTTCAGCAGGTTTCTGAAGCTTATAGGCATTATCTAAAGCTTTTATAGCCAATGTAGTGTCTATATTTTTAGACATAGGCTTCCTACTATCAAGATCCATAACAGAAGCAAGGTAGCACCAGCCATCTTTAATTGTATGAATATATGTAATATCAGTTGTAGAGAAGTCTCTCTTAATTATATTTTCTCTATTTTCAACTTTATTTTTTGAAGAAAATAGTCTGAATTTCTTACATACTATTGATTTTATGCCTAGTTTGTTCATAAGCCTTTGAGTTCTTTTAAGACTTATAAATACACCATTAGCCCTTAGTTTTTCATATATCTTTGGAGCACCATACCGGGATTTACTAGCTCTATATATATTTAGAATTTCACTTTCTAGAAATCTATTTTCAATACTTCTTTTGCTTTCTTTTTTATTGAGGTTCTTATAATAAGAACTTCTAGATACTTTTAACACTTCACACATTAGTTTTATATCATGAATATCTTTATTATCAGTAATAAACTTATATATTGAGCTTACTTCTTTGCAAATATGGCCATGGCTTTTTTTAATATTTCGTTCTCCTCTTCAATTCTAGCCATCTTCTTAAGCATGGCTTGATAATCAGCTTGTGTAATTGTTTTATTATTATCTACTGCTATGGGTTCAGCTTTCTTTACCCATGTTAATATAGTGGATTTAGGTAGGCCATATTCACTATTAAGCTCAGCAAGTGTTTTACCGGAATTGTAAAGCTCTACAATGGTATTTTTATATTCTTCTGTATATCTTTTTGACATTCTAGACACTTCCTTCCTTTTCTATATTTTATAGTATTCGGAAAATCGTGTCTACAATATTATACTAACACTATATTGTGAATTCAACTGATGATACGTCCCCTACAAATTCGAGTTTGTCCGTATGACAACCAGAAGTTAATCACCCCTCTTGAATTTCTTTATCTGAGTAATCAATAATTATTTTTTTGCAGCTTTTACAGATTTGAGCTGGAAAAACAAAGTCGCTAAACGTATTGTTTTCCAACAAAATTTCCCCTTGTTTCGGAAGTAAAGAGATTTTATGCTGTTGTTTTACCCAAGCTATCCTTCGCATTCCCTGTAACAATCCTTGTTCCATTTCGTTATCACAATAAGGACACTTCATATGCTCCACCTCTCTTACAAATTCCTATTTATCAGTATGATATAAACAATTGTTTGTCCTTTTTTTACTCTTGAACAAAAAAATACATATATACATTATATAGGCAACTTACCAAATTAACAAGCAATAAGTTTATTGTCACCTCCCATTTTAACTTTTTTATTCCATATCACATCTATTCTTTGTCCCAATATCATTGCAAAACTACCCAACGCAAAATAATCCCTTGCATTGGGTAGTAATTCTATTTTTTTATTTTCTTTGCTGCATACCTTATAAACTCATCAGGTGTAGGTATTTCCTCTTTTGATGGTACTTGTTTTTGGTAAGCTTCTGTAACTCCATCATCGGGTGTATTGGTATATGCATATTCTAAAGCCTTCTGCATTTCCTCTTTCACTTCTTTTACGGAAACACCATATTTCCTTGCTACTTTACGGTAAATCTTTCTCATACTCATTTGTTTTCATCCTTCACTCATTAGTATATTAATGGAAACTATCCCCAAAAATCAGCAATAAGCTCCCTTGCGATATTATTAAATTCTTCATCGCTCATATTTGTGAGCTTAACAACAACCTTTTGGATTAGCTCTAAAAGCTCCGTTTCATCCTGTTCCAAATGGGTCTGCATTTCTGATAATTCAGTAATCAAACCTACTCTTGTACCATTGTTATAGATACATATTAAATTGATTTCATCTACTGTAAATTTGCTCATATTCATCGCTCCATTTCGACACCTATATGAGGTGCTTTTTTCTGCTTTTCTTTCTCAATAAGTGGTTTTTTCTTAAGCTGTTCCACTACAGAATTTTTCTTTTCCTTTCTTTCTGCTTGTACAGCATTTGCCAAGTCTAAAAGTGAAATACTACCTCCTGCTTTTACGGTCTGCTCAAGCTCTGCTACGGTTGGCTTATTATTAATAATGCCATCCAGATGGTTGTAATTTTGTTCTACTGATTTTTCAGCAGTTTCTAAATAGTTTTGTGTAAGAAGAAAATGTAGTTGTTCCTTAAAACCAAAGCTGTCTACATAATAAGAAGATACAACACCATTTACCTTTAAAGCAATGATGTCACTAACAGAGAGGGAGTGTCCCTTAAAATCAGCAGGGTGGTTTATATTAAACTGTTCATAGAGCTTGTTAAGGGTATGGTTTTGATTTCCGTTAAAATCGTTTAGTGGAGCGGTGTAGATAAGCTCATAATTATCATGGCCTACTGAAAGTCCAACATCTTGCAGTCGATTCAATCCTTCAAAGCGATAATCCCGGAGTTCCTCGCCACTTTTAAGATGATAAATGGCAAAGGAGTTATTAGGAGTTTCCCAAAACCGCTGTTCAAGTTCTGATACAAAAGATTTTTCCTTGCCTTTTATTGCCTCATAGTCCTGTAAGGCAATCCAATCTGTACGCTGAATTCCAAATATTCCACTATGATTATCAATATCCTTACGGTCAAATGCCATTGCCTCAGTATCATTCTGTTATAAAGCAAATTACCAAGTCCCAAAATCCATATTTTAAATCAAATTATTTCATCTTTTAAAGCATAGTCAAATTCCTCAATCTGACCAATCTTAATTCAAGTTCTTTAATCTTATGTTTTAAAAAATACATGTCATGGAAATAATCTATAAAAAGTTCTACTAAAAAGGGAATAGGAGAAGGCCCACGGACAGGTCCTTCCCCTAAATTCAAATCCCTTTTTATATCCAATTATATTATGATTATTTCCAGTTATTTTGAAAATATAACTAAATATTTGAATTTAGGAAAAGAAATTTATCCTTTACCCATATATGGCTGTAAATCCTGCGGCTATGAGGGACTCATGCATAGGCACGGATATTATTCCCGCAATGTTATTACCAAATATACCATAGAAAGAATTAATATACTTAGGGTTAAATGCCCATTCTGTGGTAAAACCCATGCTATTTTACCAGGTTTTCTTATCCCATATTACCAATATTCCCTAGATTTTATATTTGAATGCCTGTATTTATCCTTTGTTTTAAAAAATTCATATTCTAAAATTGTATCTTTTTTTAATAAACTAAATCCTAAATCATCTTTTAATGCTTCAAATATATCTGGTTTTAAGAAACGAATGAAAGAGAATAAAAGTACTGCCAACTCTTTTTTTGCTAATTTTGATAACCTTTACTATGATATGGATAATCCCAAGGTATCTTCTATTATTGATAAGATTAAAAACTTTTCAGATGATATTTTTGATTTTAATTCTTCTTTCTTTAAAACCATGCCTAAATATTTCTTCTCAAAAGTTTAATATTACTTTTAAAAGGATAGCTATGTCCATTTCTAGGTTTTCCCTTAAATTTTAATTAATTTTCATGATATTTCATTGTTATTTCCCTCCACTTTAAATTATTTTATCTTTTCCAGAGAATTTTTTCTTTAAAATTTTCCATTTTCTCATCTCACATAAATCTTAAGGGGTAAGGACTTTGATTTTGCCAAAAATACTAATGAAAATACTAAAATGAAAGGAGTATTACAATGGATGAAAAACTAAAACAAGATATTGCTCTCTTTAAGTTTTCCTTAATTTCACCTTTAGTTAATGAAACCTTTACCCAATCTAGTGCTAAGGAATATTTAGAGGAAATATCCAGTAAAGAATATCTTACTCCTAAGGGAGTTAAAAAGGAATATGCACCGGAGACTATTAAGGAATGGCTTCGCATTTACAGAAAATATGGTATTGATGGGCTTTATCCTAAAGTCCGTTCTGATAAAGGAAAATCCAGAAATTTATCAGATGAAGCTAAAAAATTTATTGTTGAGGCTAAATTAAATTCTCCTAAAAGATCTGCTAAATCTATTTATCATGAGCTTATTGCTAAAGGATATTTAACTTTAGATGGTGTAAGTTTATCTACTGTTCAAAGATTTATTTCTAAATCTAATTTTTCAGCTAAAAAGCTTCAAAATGTGGAGAGACTTGCCTTTGAATTTGAATTTGCTAATGAGTGTTGGCAGTCTGATATTTCTGTAGGTCCATATCTTAATATTAATGGTAAAAAACAAAAAACCTATATTATCTGTATACTAGATGATGCAAGTCGCTTAGTAGTTCATGCAGAGGCCTTTTTTAAGGATGATTTAATGGCCCTTTTAGCTGTATTTAAAAAAGCTGTTTCTAAAAGAGGTATTCCTAAAAAACTATTTGTAGATAATGGCAAAGTCTACAAGAGTAATCAAATGCAGTTTATTTGTGCAAGTCTTGGCACAACCCTTTCTTTTGCTCGTCCTTATTCTCCCCAGTCTAAGGGTTATGTATAGTAAATGATAATGTAAAGTAGTCAAATAAAAATCCAAAAATTTAATGTTTCTTATGGTATAACTTTACATTATATTGTCTATGATTTATATGGACATATTGCCTAATAAATATACCTTTATAGATCAAGTCTCCAGAATACAGATAATTTCGTTCTAATTCGTAAAGGCAAATATGACCAGGAGAATGCCCTGGAGTATGTATGACCTGAACCGTTCTTTTTCCCAAATCAAATAAATCACCATCATGTAATATACGCTCTGGTTCACCTTGAAAAATCTGATACTTAGTAATATCAAATTCAAGGGGAAAATCACAATGTTCCTTTGTTAAATTATTCTTAACGACATGTAATGGAATTGGAAATTTAAAAAGCCATTCTTTTTCATTTTCATAAACTGCTATATTTTTAAAAAACTTATGCCCACCAATATGGTCCCAATGAACATGAGTTGTAACAATTTCAAGCGGCAACTCTGTAATTTCATCAATAACAGTTTTTATGTTTGATACACCTAATCCAGTATCAATGAGTAATGCTTTCTCAGCACCAATAAGCAGGTAGCAGTGAGTTTCTTCCCAATGCCTATACTCACTGATTACATACGTATCATAATCTATCTTTTCAACTGTAAACCAATCATTCATTTTTTTCACCCTCTAAGGATTATGTAAATAATATTTACTTCACATAAATGATGTGTAACATTTAAAATTTATAAGTTATTATAATAATTTTTCTAAATCCCCAATATTATTGTAGAAAAAATTTTTCTTAGATATACCTTCTAATGTTTCTGATATATCTGAACCACTTCTAGCTATTGTAATGATAGGTATTTTTTTGCATAAGCATATCCTGCCTCAATACCCAATCCTACACTCTTTTCTGTCAGATCTATAATAACTAAATCACAAATATCAATTTTTTCAAATGTTAATCTCATTAAATCATAAGGGTTATATATATTCTGTTGTTCTATATTGATATCACGTACAATGCAGACTGTTTCATAGCCACTTTTTTCAAGAATAGATGATATCTTATCAACAATTGATTTATTTCTATAATCTTCATGATATTTTATAGCTAAATGATACTTACTTATATAAATCTGATCATATACATTATACTATATAATTCAGTTACCAACGTATTAACTCATAAATCATTTTTTCAACACTACTTTTTGGCTTGAAATGGCCCTCTGTTTTAACATATAAAAGGATGCTCATTTCTGAACATCCAATAATCTACAATCTATATCTGAACCTTTAAAATATATTTATATTCCTCATAATATTCTCCGAATACATACTCGATTATATATTCTTATGGTTTAAATCCATTTTTTATTTTTGGCTGCCTTAAAGAATTATAAATTAGATTTCGGGAAACCTAATTTAGGAAAGCGAGGTGATAGATATGACAGTACAAAGCGATCTTAAACAAGCAATAGCTGCATGTCAATCAGCAAAAGGATGCTATGCTACGATGTCTGAGGCAACCGAAGACAACCAAGCAAAACAAATGTATGAAAAAATGACCTCTGATGTAGATGGCCATCTTCAATATTTAGAGGGTAGATTAGACTACCTAAATCAAAATAATAAGCTTAATCAACAATAATTCAAATCTATAAAAAAATTTCATGTCTTAATGTAATATAATATAAATTGTATCTAAGTGAAGATAAATGCTCTTTTCTGTCAAAAATCAAAATAGCTAATAAAATCAGAAAGGGGCATTTATTATAATTACTTCTTATGCTTTGAAGTTAACATTACTATTTGCAGTAAAAGTATGCTAATATTTGAACCTTTAGGATAAACCAAGTACCTGCTCTCCCATTTAGGTTGAAATTTTTCTTTGTATTTTCTTAGACCGCTAAAACTATATATTTTATTTCCACGTTGATAGAGGTTTTTTATAAGTTTTTCTAAATTTGCCGAATAAGGATTTACTCCTACATTAGAAAGAGGTGCCATTCCAAGGTTAAACTTACTATACCCTCCTCTTTTAGACCATTCCATAAGCTCAATAAATAAGGCATCCATAGTCCCATTAGGGATTTCATTTTTTGACCTCATTAAGTCTATAGACATAGTTTCATTATCATATAATGGCATTAAACTAGCAAATGCCATTATATGATTGTTTTGACTCATTATAGCTATAGGTGATCTGTTTAAATAGTCTTTATTAAACCATCCTAAGGAAAATCCTCTTTCTTCTCTATGACCAAGCCATTCATCAGATACTTCTTTTAATTCATCAAATAAATCATCGCTAAATGGTGAATTTACTATTTTAAATTCAAGTTCTCCACTTTCTACCTTGTTTTTAGCCAGACGAAGATCTTTCTTTTTCTTCCCTGAAAGATTAAATTCATTTAAATCTATAATAGCCTCTTCACCAAGTTTTAGAAAATCATATCCAAAATCATGATATAGCGAAAAATTCTTATCAGAAATTTCATAGAATACAGGAATCATTGCATACCTATCTGCGAACTCTCTGAATTCACCTATTGCTTCTCTTAAAAATTCTTGGTTCCCTATAGGCTCACCTAAAACTACTAATTTATCTCTTATAGTGGCAAAAGGTATAAGAAGCTGTTTATCCTCTGTGTAATAAAAGTACTTATCCCTTAAAAAAAGCAAATGAGTCATAATATTGCCCTTATTTTTTTCTAAAAACTTCTCTAATTCCTTTAAATCTTCTTCCTCAGGATAGATAAATTTAAATCTCTTAACCCTAATAATTAGGAAAAGTGCCATCAGTACCCATACAGTTAAAAATATTATAACTGCTTCAATAAAAATATACTTTTTCCCGTCTAAGAATGTATATTTAAAATGTCCATGAAATGTATAGCCTATAAATCCATAAATAATACTCATTACAGCCGTTATAATGAACATCAATATTATATTTTTAGCCTTAATAGGGGCAGTCTCTCTATAAAAGTTATCTTTAGATGAAAATAGCAGCAAAGAAATAACAATAAGTATAATTGCCTCTTCAAAATCTAAGCCTTTAATAAATGTTAATAAAGCTCCTAAAATTAATAAAACAATAGTGGACTTGTAAGCACTTCTCACCTTATCATATATCCCTTTAGACAAAATCAATAACATTATTCCTATAGCCATAGAAGTTCGTTTAGAAAACTGAAGTATTGGGATAGAAATAAAATTCCTTGCAATTTTAATTCTTTCAACTAAAGCAGGCACGGCTGATGATAAGATAAGAATCACTCCTGCAAAAAAGACTAATGCTGATAATGCTTTTGTAGCATATTCGTTTGCTAATTTTGAATTTTGCTTTTTTATTTTACCTTTACCCGTTCTAAGTTCTGAGACAAAAATCAACATGGAAAAGACCCAGGGTATTACATAATAAAACAATCTGTAAATTAGTATTCCGGCTAAAGCATTTTCAGAAGTTGCCCCCAAAAGTCTTAATCCAGAAAATGCGGATATGTCAAAGGAACCAAGGCCACCTGGTAAAAAGCTAATTATTCCTATGCATATTGAAATAAGATATACTGGTATTATCCCCCTTAGGGGAAGTCCTTTTGAAAAAAATAAAATTATCCCACTAAAATACATGGTTGCTGCTAGCCAGTCCAAAGTAGAAGATGCTACCATCATAAGTTTAAAGCGAACAGGAAGTGATTCCTCCCCTTTAGAAAACTTTTTCTTTAATATTGGTATTTTGTCTACTAAAAAATACAATGGCAAATAGAGAATAAAACCTACTAAAACAATATAATACCATTTGTTACTCGTTAATAAAGAAGAAAAATCATATAGCTTAAAAAATCCTAAAAGTATTAATAAAGAAAGCCCTGTAATGTTTGAAAGGACAATATATATATTTGATTTTATTGCCGTTTTCTTATCTACACCTTCTTTTTCATAAAGAAAAGTTCTTAAGCCTGCTCCTACTAATCCTCCTAATCCAACAAAATTATTTATAGAACCGGAAATCCAACCAATTTTAAATACCTCTAAAAAAGACAATTTCAAAGATAAAAACCTATTTATTGTCAAATCATACAAAGTAATAAAAGAAATTGAAATCATTCCTAATACGAGCATTATTATAATAGTAATGTTTTCAAAACTTCTTAATACCTTTAATGTTTCCGGAAAGTTAATGCTTTTTATTTCTTCTTTAAATGCATAAATTAGGATAAGGGATACTAGCAAAATAACACTGATTTTAAGTACCTTTCTTTTATCTAAGTTTGCTTTATTTTTAAATTTAAATGCATTGTCTTTATTAAATCCTTCTTTCAAACTATATCTGCCCCCAATTAACATCAATTTTACAATAGATTATATTATTAATACTAATGTAACTTCTATTATAAACCCTTTTTTACATCTTTAGTATGCAAATATTTATCTATAAAAAATATTATAGCTAAAGCAATTACCCCTAATAATATATCTGCCATATTAGTACTGCTTATTAACATCTTTCGTGCTATGGCATATAGTATTACTTCTAAAAGTTTCCCAGGGGTATGGCTTATTAACATTATAGCTAATTCTAAGCCTACAACTAATAACAATGTATGAGATAAAAAAACTTGCAATATCTCATAACTTGATATTGCCTCCGTTCTAAAGACGGTTATTCCCAATACTATTAAATCCTTAATACTCAATGCAATAGTAAGTACTATTAAAAGTGCTAATAAAATTTCAATCCAAATTATAAGTTTTGATATTATACTCTCTATTTTTTTAAAATTATATTCTTTATTGTCATTCATATTATTCCTTCCCTCTAGGCTTATTTGCCTAGCATTATATTTAGATCCATAAGTTTTTGTTGCAATTCAATTAATATATTTTTTAGTGTATCATAGTCTTTTTCTAATAGTTTGGGGTCAGTTAATTCCTCCTTTCGTATGTTTAAAGATTGCAATTGACCATATACATTTTCTAATTCTTTAGTAATATCTTGTATTAAAAATGATGATTCTATTACCTCTCCCTTGAATTGCTGGTTAACTTTCTTTTCTATAGTATATTTATCCCCTATTTTTGGTAATATAGTTTCTATTTTAAACTCATCTTTTATCTCTTTTGATAGAGCTTTAGATGGTTCTTCCTCTCCATGAACTATAAATATCTTTTGAGGTTTTGTTTTAAATTTTCTTATCCAATCCATAATCATGATTTGATCTGCATGACCTGAAAAACCTTCTAAATCATATACTTCTGCTTTTACAGCTACTTCCTCACCTAATATTTTAACTCTCTTTGCTCCATTCAATATGATCCTACCTAAAGTCCCTTCTGCTTGATAGCCTACAAATACTAAACTATTTTTCTCATCCCAAAGATTATGTTTTAAATGATGTCTTATTCTACCAGCTGTAGCCATGCCACTAGATGAAATTATGACTTTAGGAAATTTATATTTATTTAATAACATGGATTCCTTCTGATCATTTACATATCTCAAATTAGGAAATATAAATGGATTATCTCCCTTTAAAATAAGATTTTTAGCTTCTTCATTAAAACAACTAGAATTAGCTTGAAAAGCTTCTGTAGCAAGTACAGCCATAGGACTATCTATATAAATAGGGATTTTCATGTATTCTTCTATTTCCTCATTATATTCATAATACTTATTTAATTCATAAATTAACTCTTGAGTTCGCCCTACTGAAAAAGAAGGTATGATTACAGTGCCACCCCTTAGAGCTGTCTTATTTATTATTTCCACTAATTTTTCGGTGCTTTTTTTGTACTCTTCATGTATACTATTGCCATAGGTAGACTCAATTAATAGATAATCAGCTTCATCTATATATTCAGGGTTATTAATAATTGGCCTTCTAGGCATTCCTAAATCTCCAGAGGATACTATTTTAATATAATCCCCTTTTTCTCTAACCCATAGTTCAATAATGGATGAACCTAACATATGCCCTGCGTCTCTAAACCTTAATTGAATATCATCATTAATTATTATTTTCTGATTATAATAGTAGGTTTCAAAAAACTTTAAACTAATCTCTGCTTCTTCAATTGTATAAAGAGGCTCTATAGGTTTTTTGCCAGCCCTTTGCCTTTTCCTATTTTCCCACTCTACATCCGCCTCTTGAATCTTTGCACTATCTACTAACATTATTTTGCATAAATCATATGTGGCTTTAGTTGTAACTATCTTACCTTTAAAACCATCCTTTACAAGTTTCGGTATCCTTCCGCTATGATCAATATGGGCATGAGTTAGTATCAAGTAATCAATTTCAGATGGATTGTAAGGGAATTCATCAAAATTCATTCTTTCCAATTCATAATTTCCCTGAAACAAACCACAGTCAATTAAAATGCTATACTTCTCATTTTTAATCAAATAGTTTGACCCAGTTACCATATTAGCAGCACCACAAAATTGAATATCCACAAAAATCCTCTCCTTATTAAATATATTTATATATTCTACATATTAATATTAATTTTCTTTCTTTTTATAAATATAAATATAAATTTAAAGTAATGTACTTATGAATCAAGCTAATATAAAACGGGGCAGTTATCTATCTGCCTCGTTTTATATTAGCTAAAGAATAATTCCCCATTTAAATAAGAATCAATACTTACTTTTTCATTTACTCCATTTTTTAGTTTAACCATGTTTTTTATATCCCCAAATAGTATCCCTCCTGTAAGCTTATTATCTGTAGTGAAAAGCTTATGATGGATTTCTTTATCCTTATCTTCATATTCATAAACCTTATCAAAGTCTTTAATATTTCCTACAGAAAACAATTTTATATTCCCAATTTGTAAGTTAGTAAAAAGTTTTGGTCCAGTATATTCCATGAGTTTCCCCGTCATATTTGCTCCGGCAATTTTCCCTTGTTCATTACTTGAGGACCATAAACCAATTATCATCCCATCAGTTTCTATTACATCCCCTGCTGCATAGATATTATCAATATTAGTTCTTAAATTATTGTTAACCAATATTCCTTTATTGAATTGTATTTTTGTATCCATAACTATATCGATATTTGGTCTTATCCCCACTGAGAACAGTATACCATCAGTTTTTATCTCTTGGTCATCATTTAATCTAATACCATTAGCTGTATCTTTACCAAGTATTTCTTCTGCAGATGATGATAGATATAGTTTAAAGCCTTCTTCAATTAGTTTTTTCTCTAATTTTTTGGAGATTTCTCTATCTAACTGTCTAGGCAATAGATATGGGGCAAATTCGGCAATGGTAACATTCTTACCTAAACTCTTCAGAGCCCAAGCTGCTTCTAAGCCTAATAGTCCGCCACCTATTACAGTTATATCTTTACATTTACTAAAATACTTATTTATATACTTTAAATCGCTAAGTGTTCTTAAAGCTAATACCCCTTGTTTAAACTTACCGGCTACTGGAGGTATAAAAGGCCTACTGCCAGTTGCTAATAATAACTTTTCATACTCTATTTCCATTCCATCATCTAATCTTACTTTATTGTTATCTGTATCTAATTTTTCTACAATCCTACTCAACAATACTTTTATATTTTTTTCTCTATACCAGCTTTCCTTATTTACTAAAAGTTCTTCATCCTGAAATTCCTTATATAAGCATTCAGTTAGCCTGATTCTATAATAAGTTAAATAGGATTCACTAGATACCATAATTACACTGCCATAACTATCATTATTTCTTATTTCTCTTGCAGCAGAAAGTCCCGCAATTCCATTTCCAATTATTAAATACTTAACTTTCTCCATTATCCCACCCCCCTAGTTATAATTAGTTAATTATTACCCAAAGTATTAAACTATTACACATTAAACTTATCCTATTATTACAAATAACTTGCCAAATTGGTGCCAGGCACCAATTTGGCAAGTTATTGTTTACTTTATCTTTGGGCTTTGATTTCTAACCATATATCGTCATATAATTTTATAATATCCTTGGGATCTTTGAATATTTCTGTATTCTCTATTTCCTTGTCAATAGGATATGCAACCTTACTGTTGGTTATATCCTTAGGTAATAGTTCTTTTGCTTTATAATTAGCTGTTGAATATCCTACATAATCCGTATTCTTAGCTGCAATTTCTGGTCTTTGCATAAAGTTAATAAATTTTTCTGCCATTTCTTTGTTCTTAGCATTTTTTGGTATTACCATATTGTCAAACCATAGATTAGTGCCTTCTTTTGGTATTACATATTCTAGATCACTATTATTTCTAATCATGGCTACTGCATCCCCTGACCAAACAACTGCAATAGCTGCTTCTTCTCCAACCATTAAATCCTTTACCTCGTCCCCTACATAAGCATATACCAAGGGTTTTTGTTTAATTAATTCTTCTTTTGCTTTTTCTAATTCCTTTTCATCTCTTGAGTTCATAGAATAACCTAGTTTTTTTAATGCAATAGCCATAGAATCCCTTTGGCTGTCTAACATTAGGATTTGTCCATCATATTTTTCATTCCAAAGAATATCCCAACTATCAACTACATCGTCTACCATAGTCTTATTATAGATAATTCCTACGGTCCCCCACATATATGGTACTGAATAGTCATTATGAGGGTCAAATTCTAAGTCTAGAAATCTATCTTCTATATTGTTTAAATTTGGTACATTATCCTTATTTATTTTTTCTAGCATATCCTCATGAATCATTCTTTCAATCATATAATCTGAAGGAAAAGCTACATCATAACTAGTTCCTCCTTTTTTAATACTTACATACATATCCTCGTTTGTTGTAAAAGTATTATAATTCACTTTTACATTGAACTCTTCTTGAAAATCCTTTATAACAGAAGGATCAATATAATCTCCCCAATTATATACATTAATTACAGGCCTTTTGTCACCGCACCCTGTAGATATTATCCCAATGATTAAAACTAAACTCATGATAACTAAAACCTTTAAGTTTTTTTTCATATAATATCACCTCTTTCACTAATACTCTTAGATGATCTGCTATTTATAATTAAAAGCAGAATTAATAAGCCAACAAACATCAAAGTAGATAGAGCATTTATTATAGGATTAATACCTCTTTTTGCCATTGAAAAAATAGTTATACTTAAATTAGTAACACCTGCTCCTTTATTGAAAAAGGATATAACAAAGTCATCAACTGATAATGTAAAAGCCATTAATGCCCCGGTTACTATGCCAGGCATTATTTCTGGAATTACTACTTTCCTTAATGCATAAAGAGGTGTTGCTCCTAAATCCATAGCAGCCTCTGCCAAGTGTTTGTTCATCTGCCTTAGCTTAGGTAAAATAGATAGAATTACATATGGTATACAAAAGGTTATATGGGATAAAAGCATAGTAATAAATCCAAATTCAATATTCAAAAATCTAAACAAAGTCATTAAGGATACAGCTGTTACAATATCTGGATTTAACACTGGTAAATAGTTTATGTTTAGTATTACCTTTTTCCTAATACCTGGCATACCATAAATACCTATTGCAGCAAAAGTTCCTATTATGGTAGAAATAACCGATGAAAGCACCGCTATAAGTAATGTATTATATAAGGCTTTTAATACTTCTTCATCTTTAAATAATTCTACATACCACTTTAATGTAAAGCCACTCCATACTCCTCTTGATCTAGAATTGTTAAAGGAAAATACAATTAATACAATGATAGGAGAGTATAGGAACAGAAATATTAAAAAAGTATATAGCCTTTTTAATCCTTTACTTACCATAAGCTTCCACCTCCTTCTTTATCTGTATCAAACTTAGCAGTTATTGCCATAGTAAGTAGAATAAATACCATCATGATTATGGATATAGCCGAACCAAAATGCCAATCTCCAACCCATAAGAATTGTTGTTCAATTAAATTCCCTATTAGTAAATATTGTCCCCCACCTAATAATCTTGATATAACAAAAGTACTCATAGCAGGCATAAATACCATGGTAATTCCAGTAATTATACCAGGAATACTTAAGGGAAAAATAACTTTTAAGAATACTTCTATTTTGTTGGCTCCTAAATCCTCTGCAGCTTCAATTAAGCCTTTATCTATCTTTGTTAATACTGAATATATTGGCAATATCATAAATGGTAAAAAATTATATACCATTCCCAATAGTACTGCATTGTCGTTGTATATTAAATTTAGCGGCTGAAAACCTAATTTTGTAACTATATAATTGATAAATCCATTTTTACCTAATAGGGTTAACCAAGCATAGGTTCGTAATAAAAAATTCATCCACATAGGTATTACTAATAAAAGAATCATTACATTTCTCTTTCTCGGTATCTCGCGGGAAATAATCATAGCTATTGGATATCCCAATAATAAAGTAATAGCTGTAGATTTTAAAGCTAAACTAACTGATATCCATAATATATCAATATATTTTGGGTCTAAAAACCGTTTAAAATTATCCAATGTGAACTTTAAATTAGCTATACCCTGTTCTTCCCCAGTAGTAAGAGAAAATAAAAGTATCAAAGCTAAAGGTACAACAATGAATATTACCATCCACAAAATATATGGGTAAGATGTCCACTTTATTTTCATTTGTCTATCACCTTCTTCATTATGTGGATGTTTTCAGGTATTATATTCAAACCTATTTCAGTGCCTATTGACTTCATTATGGTACTATGAACCATCCATTCCATATCCCTATCTTTTACCATCATTTCATAATGTACACCTTTAAAGATTACTGACTGTACAGTCCCTTTTAATAACCCCTTCTCAGGAGATGTTATTTCTAAATCTTCTGGTCTAATAACTACATCTACCAACTCTTTTTCCTCAAATCCTCTATCCACACAATCAAACACTCTACCTGCAAATTCAACAATAAAATCTTCATACATAATTCCATCAATAATATTGCTTTCTCCTATAAATTTAGCGACAAAAGCATTTTTAGGTTCATTATAGATATCAACAGGGGTTCCTATTTGTTGGATAACCCCTTTATCCATTACAACTATGGTATCTGACATAGTGAGGGCTTCCTCTTGATCGTGAGTTACATAAATAAAAGTAATACCTACTCTTTTCTGCATATTTTTTAATTCAATTTGCATATCTTTTCTAAGCTTTAAATCTAAAGCCCCTAGAGGCTCATCTAAAAGTAAAACCTTTGGTTCATTTACTAAGGCCCTGGCGATAGCAACCCTTTGTTGTTGTCCGCCACTTAAGGAATCTATGGAACGATTTTCAAACCCTTGAAGGTTCACCAATCTTAGCATTTCCTTAACTTTTTTTGTTATTTCATCTTTTGGCATTCTTTTTATTTTTAATCCAAAAGCAACATTATCGAAAACATCCATATGGGGAAATAACGCATATTTTTGGAAAACTGTGTTTATTTGTCTTTCATAGGGAGGTACATTTGTAATATCTTTTCCTTCAAATATTACTTTTCCTTCTGTAGGTTGTTCAAATCCTCCAATTATTCTAAGGGTTGTTGTTTTTCCACATCCGCTAGGGCCTAATAATGTTAAAAACTCATTTTTCCTAATATATAGACTGATATTATTTAGGACCCTAACTCCGTCATATTCTTTTGATATATTTTTTAAATCAATAGTATAAGTATTTTTCATTTTGTAACCCCCTTTGATTTTACTTAAAAACTTGGCGGTGTACTCACCCATATAATAGTAGCTTTAGTTTTACCTGCATTGGATACATAGTGATTAGAATTCGCCTTATAGTAAAAGCTTTCGCCTTTTCTTACCTTATGTTTTTCACTACCAATATGGATAAAAATACTGCCATTTATGACATATCCAAATTCTTCTCCTTCATGTGGAGAATCCTCTTTACTTCTTCCTTCTGGTTCAATTTCAATAAGTATAGGTTCCATAATATTCTTTTGTGCATTAGGTATTACCCATTTGAGAGTATATTTTAAATCTTCATTTTCAGCAACAAAAGCATCATCTTTTGAAAAAACTATCTTCTCATCCTCTGTTTCATTAAAAAAGTCCCTTAAATTTGTACCTAGCCCTTCTAAAATATCCATTAGGGTTGCAATAGATGGCGAAGTCAAATCCCTTTCTACTTGAGAAATAAAACCTTTCGTTAGCTCACATCTATCTGCTAGCTCCTCTTGAGTCAATGAGTTTTTTACTCTAAGGCGTCTTATTTTTTCACCAATTTTCACGTTTATCCACCTTTCACAAACTAGTTATATATTAAACCGTTTGTTTATATTTACTAAACTATCATTTCAACTATACCATTATAAGCAAAATTATATCAAAAAGTCAATAGATCTTTACAAAATAGCTTTCTTGTTTAACATGTGTAATATACACGGGCCTATCCATTATAGTATTCTATCAAGTTTAATATATAAATCTTTTTACTTAATAAAAAAAACCAGTTAATAAACTGGTTTTTTAATGAGCTTTTTGATTCTTCTTAATACTTTCTAGAAGTAACACTAATAATAAAATTCCTAAAGCAGTTAATACAATAGTTCCTCCTGGTGCTAAATCTAAATAGAAAGATAATGTTAACCCTATTATTACTGAAATTACTCCAAAAATATTAGAGTAGATTAATCCAGATTTAAAACTATTGGCAATTAAAAGACTTGTAGCCACAGGCAAAACCATCAAGGATGAAATAAGAAGAGCACCTACTATTCTCATGGATATTGCCACAGTTAAAGCTACTAAAATAGAGAAAAATAAATTTATTTTTCTCACAGGAACCCCACCTAAATAAGCTGATTCTTCATCAAATGTCATGTAAAATAAACCTTTGTAGAACAATAAAATCGTGATAAAGGTAATAACTCCTAAAACTACTACTAAAATTATATCTTCACTAGTTATAAGAGTTAAACTACCAAATAAATAAGATAATATTCCTTGGGTATTCCCTAAACTAATCAAAATAGAAGCTAAACCAACTCCAGCAGATAAAACTATGGATAGGGATAGTTCTGCATAGTTTGCATATCTTTTTCTAAGTCCTTCTATACCAAGAGCCGCCATTATAGAAAATATAATTGCAGTATATACAGGATATGTATTGGTTATCATTCCAAAAGCTGCTCCTGCTAATGCTACATGGGATAGTGTATCTCCTATTATGGATTGTCTTCTAAGTACAAGAAAATAACCTATTGTAGGAGCAATAAATGCAATGAGAATTCCCATTATAAAAGATTTTTGCATAAATTCATAAGAAAACATATTTTATCCCCCTAATGATCGTGAAATAATAAATTGATACTTTCACCATAAATATCTGTTAATACATTACCGCATTGGCACTTATTTGAATCATGACAGTATACTTTACCTTTACTCAAGCACAATATCCTATTTACCTTTTTTGACATAATGCCAATATCATGAGAAATCATCACCAATGTAATTCCATATTCCTTATTTAACTTATCCATTAGGCTATAGAATCTAGTTTGTGATTCCAAATCTACACCTACTAAAGGTTCATCCATAAAGAGTATGTTTGGATTATTTACAAGGGCTCTAGCAATAAATACCCTTTGTTTTTGACCTCCAGATAAATTCCCTATCTTTACATTTTTGAACCTTTCCATTTCAACTATTCTTAAAGCTCTATCAACTTTCATGCTATCTTTTTCTTTTGTTTTATTAAATAAACCTTTCCCTAAGTATAAATTAGCTGATACAATTTCTTCAATAGTGGCGGGAAACATTTGATTGAAATCCCTTACATTTTGTGATATATAGCCTATCTTTTCAAAGTTTTTAAACTCATTAATATCTTTACCAAATAGTGTTATAGTTCCTTTACTTGGTTTTAGTAATCCTATCATTAACTTTAAGAGAGTACTCTTTGCTGAACCATTTGGCCCAATAATACCTACGAAGTCTCCTTTTTCAACGATGAAACTTACATTATCCAATACTTTATTAGCCCCATATCTAAAGCTTAAATTATCTACAGTAATTATCTTTTCTTTCATTTAATTCACCAATTCCTTTTTCAAATTCTCCAAATTTTTCTCCATTATAGATATATAATCTTCATGGTTTTTTTGTTCTTCTTCTGTTAAACCCTCTATAGGGTTTAATGTAAGTATTTCTAAATTGGCTTCATCTGCAATAACTTTAACAACCTTAGGGCTAGCTAAGGTTTCCAAAAATATATATTTAAAATCATTTTCTTTTGCAAGATCGATAATATCGGCCATAGCCTTTGGACTTGGCTCCTGTTCTGGGCTCATCCCTGCAATAGATATTTGATCAAATTTATATCTTTTAGCCATATATCCAAAAGCCGCATGGGATACCAATATTTTATCTTTCTTTTTATCCTTTAAAGCCTCCCGGTAATCCTTGTCTAATTTCATAAGTTTTTGGGATAATTGTTTAAAATTATTTTCATATTCTTCCTTGTGCTCCTCATCTAAAGATATAAATTTATCCTTTATTTTTTCACCTATTTTATTCATATTGTTTGGGTCTAACCATATGTGAGGATCTAGCCCACCATCTATTCTATTTAAATCTACTCCATCACTAGCTGATAATGCTTTTTCCTTACCAATAACGGTGTTTATTAACTTATCCGCCCAGCTTTCAAATCCTGCTCCATTATATATAAACACATCTGCATTTTCTATATCTTTTAACTGTTTTATAGAAGGTTCATAATCATGAGGCTCTACACCATTGGGTATAACGACTCTTAAATTTATATTATCTTTGCCTATTTCATCTGCTAAAAAATATAAGGGATAAAAGGAAGTATATACTATAGGTTTACCATCTTCATATTCCCCAACTTTTTCTCCTGTTGTACAACCTGTTAATAATAATGCTACTACAATAATTATTAGAAATCCTTTTTTCATTTGCTCATCCTTTCTTTGCCATTTGCCTCTATTTCTTTGATTATATCATTAAATCCTGATAATATACCTAATATAGTTTTTCATATAGGCTACTTTACTATAATACATCAAATAGAATGCCTTTACCAAATTAAAAAAAGCTGGATATCCAGCTTTTTTTATATTAATTCATTATTTATCTGTGGCTTCTGCAGGTCTTTGCCCTTTTTTCTCTAAATGCTTTTCCCATAATTCATCCGCTATTGGCGCCCATTTTTCTGCAGGCCCTACGGTTTTAGCAATTAAATCCTCTACATCTTCTCTATCTATTGGCTGAGTAGAGTATGCACCTGATTTATTTACCATTTCCTTTATTTTCTCAGGATTATCCAAAACTGGACATGGTCTTAAGTGGTTTTGATTAAATGGCTGATTTTGTTTATATTGCATAAATAATGGTGATTGTAGGGCTTCAACTAAACTAACATCTTTAATATTAAGATTTGAATAATGTACAAAAGCACAAGGTTCTACATCCCCATTGGCATTAATATGAAGATATCTTCTCCCACCAGCAATACAACCATTAACATATTCTCCATCATTCCAGAAATCCATAAGGAATATTGGTTTTTTATTCCTTAACATTCTTTCTTGATGATACATAAATTCTCTTTGCTCTGGTGTTGCTATTAAGTCAGTTACTGCATCTTTTCCTATTGGAATATAAGTAAAATACCATCCAAACATACATCCTTTGTCAACTAAAAAGTCTACATATTCTTCTGAAGCTACAGAATCTGTATTATACTTATGATAACAAGTTGAGAAACCAAAGATTACTCCCTCTTTCTTTAGTAGGTCCATGGCATCCATAACCTTTTTATAAGTACCTTTTCCTCTTCTCATATCAGTTGCTTCTTCAAAACCTTCTACACTAATAGCCAATCCAAAATTTCCTAACTCTCCTAATTTCTTTGCAAATTCTTCATCAACTAAGGTTGCATTTGTAAAAGATAGGAAAGCACAATCACTATGTTCCTCTGCTAATTTTATTAAATCATTCTTCCTTACTAATGGCTCTCCACCTGAGAATATATACATATATACTCCTAGTTCCTTGCCTTCCTTAATAACCCTATCTAAAAGGTCATAGCTTAAAGAATCAGTCTTATCATATTCTGATGCCCAGCATCCAGTACATTTTAAATTACAAGCGGATGTAGGATCAATTAGTATTGCCCAAGGCACATTACAATTATATTTTTTCTTCATCTTATCTTCGATGGGTATACCCACGATTCCGGAATTAATCATATAGTTTATCATAAATTTTTGTCTTGATGCTGGTGATAATTCATCAAAGTATCTTTCCATTAATTTGTGCCAATTGCTGCTTGGATCGTCCGCTATTTCTCTGAACTTTTGGAGAAATCTTTTATGATTTTCTCTAGTAATAAGTTTTTCGCCCCAATCCAATAGTTTAGACATGTTTTCCATAGGATCTTTTTCTATATATTTTAGTCCTTCGTTCATAACTTTGGTACTAATAAGTTGTTTTACACTTGCCATTATAACTCCCCCTTAATTTAAACTCTTAATCCATCAATTAACAAATCCAATGATTCTGTTTTAACCCTTGTATCCAAATTGACAGAGTTCCTTTGAAGTGTAAATGTTTCAATAAAAGTATAGATTGTTTCTGCTAAAGATTTACTATCTATTGGTTTAATTTCTTTTTCATTTATCGCTTCTTTTACTAAAATTTCAATAGTTTTCTTTAACTCTTGGGTATATTCTTTAAGTTTTTCTAGGGTTTCATTTCTTTCCCTTTTTAATACAAGCCAAATTTCTAACAACAGTACAATAGAATTGTTGTTTTTCTGCCCATTAGTCAGTTGCTCGACTATTTCTTTAATCTTTTCTATCGATGTTAGCTTATCATCTGCAGCAATAACCTCTATTTGGGTTTGTATTTCCTCTAATGAACTGCCTACCGTATAATAGAATATTTCATCTTTATTTTTAAAATACTGATAAATAGTGGTTCTTCCCATTCCACATTTTTCAGATATATGGGATATATTTGTATTATGGTACCCTCGTTTTGCGAAAACAATTTTTGATTTTTCTATTATCTCCTGTTTTTTAGTTTCATGGTCTACAATTTTAGGCAATATATTTGTATCCTCCTTCCAACCAAAATAAAATTTGCCTTTAAAATTTGTCTTTAATATATATTATCATAACCGACACTAATGTCAATATAAAATATCAATTTTTCCCTTATTTATATATTTATTCAATAGTATAAATAGCCATATTTTCTATTGCTTTTTCTACTAATTTTTCTATATCTATGTTTTCTTCTGACTTTTCAATGTTCTTTAGTTTTGGTCTAGTTACAGGATGTTTTGGCAAAAACAATGTACAACAATCTTCATAGGGTAGTATAGAGGTTTCATAGGTTTCTATATCCTTTGCTATATCTATAATTTCCACCTTATCAAAACCTATTAATGGCCTTAAAATAGGTTTATCAACTGATGCATTTATAACTGATATACCACTCATAGTTTGAGATGCAACTTGCCCTAGATTCTCTCCAGTAATTAAAGCATCTATATCATTTTCTAAAGCTACCTTTTCTGCTATTCTCATCATAAACCTACGAGATAATATGGTCATCTCATCTGCTGGGCATTTAGCATTTAGTTCTTTTTGAATCTCTAAAATATTAACACTATATAATTTTATCTTTCCAGTATATACAGTTAATATCTTAGTTAAACTTTTAACCTTTTCTTCTGCTCTTTCACTAGTAAAAGGATAACTATGAAAGTGGATTCCACTGATTTCTACTCCTCGTTTTGCCATTAAAAATCCTGCCACTGGACTATCAATTCCACCAGATAATAATAGAAGTCCTTTACCATTTGTACCTACAGGCAACCCTCCATGTCCTTTTATTCTATCAGTATAAATATAACAATTTTCTTTAATATCTATATATACATAGGTTTCTGGATTGTGTACATCTACATTTAAATTATCAAAGTGATTTAGTATTACACCTCCTATTTCTTTAGATACCTCTGGTGATTGTATTGGAAAAGATTTATCGGCTCTATTAGTTTTTACTTTAAATGTTTTAACAGGGTCCTTAAGCAATTTTTCTTTCATTATTTCTATAGAGGCTTTCTCAATCTTTTTCATATCCTTTTCAACTCTAATACAAGGGCTAATATATACAAGGCCAAACACATTCCTTAAACTATTGATTATTTTCTCATGGTTTTCTTCGGGGGCTTCTATATATATTTTTCCTTGTTCCTTATATATCCTATGATATTCTAAATTACCCATAGCTCTTTTCATTTTTGATATTAATTTATCCTCAAAATATTTTCTATTTAGCCCTTTTAATGCTATTTCACCTAGGCTAACGCTAAGGACTTTATCCACTTTCATCACCTCATAGTTATTTGTCTAATTTCTTCAATGGAATTTTTAAGTACTTCTATAGTATAATCTATATCTTCTTTCGTATTTTCATAAGAAAAACAAAATCTTATAGCTCCCTCTATTTGTAAATTAGATAATCCTAATGCCGAAAGCACATGGCTTTTCCCTGTTCTCCTAGATGAACACGCTGAGCCAGTAGACACATATATACCTTTGTCTTCCAAATAGTGAAGCAAAACCTCACCTTTAACATATTCAAAAGAAACATTTAATATATAAGGTGAACCATGGTCATCTATAGGACTATTAATATGAATATGATCTATTTCTTCTTTTAATCTCTTCACAAAGTAGGATTTTA
>DHBY01000052.1:113507-114266 GCA_002398845.1 Firmicutes bacterium UBA4916
CGCAGCCCCTTTTCCTGATTTCCTCCAAAGATTATTGAATTTATTTTTAAATCTTTATTTATATACAGCCCGCCTATCCCTTTGGGACCATATATTTTGTGGCCACTAAAGGAGAAGGTATCTATCCCCCAATTACTAATATCCAAAGGGATTTTACCAAAAGCTTGGACTCCATCTACATGTATTAGGGCTTTTGATTTCTTTTCATTTAAAATCTTTCTTATTTCCCAAGTAGGCTGTATGCTTCCTATCTCATTATTTACTTGCATAATAGATACAAGAATTGTATCCTCCCTAATGCTTTCTCTTAACTCATCTAATGAAATAAGCCCATTACTATCTACTTTTAAGTAGGTAATATGGAAACCTTTTTGCTCATAATATTTCATAATATTTAATACAGAGGGGTGCTCGATTCCCGTTGTAATTATATGCTTCCCTAATCTATTATATTTGTTTACAATGCTTTGAATAGCTAAATTATTACTTTCAGTGCCTCCAGATGTAAAATATATTTCATCTTTATCTACTTTTAGAAACTTTGCTATATTCTCTCTTACTTTTTCTACTTTTTTTTCTGAATTAAAACCTAGTCGGTGAAGTGAAGAAGGATTACCATAGTCTTCTCTTAAAGCAATGCCAATCTCTTCAATGACTTCCTCTCTAGGTTTAGTAGTAGAACAATTATCCAAATAAATTTCCAAAACATCACCCCATCTAATTCTAGTATCCTAAATCCTCATCAATTAAAAATATATT
>DHBY01000052.1:114688-125476 GCA_002398845.1 Firmicutes bacterium UBA4916
AGCATTAGTACTTGTTATGTAAATATCTGCATTCTCTGCCTTATTTAATTCGTTCTTTTTATCATCTGCTTTCCAATGCCAATATATTTCATTGCCTCTTTCTTTAAAATCTTCATATATTCCCATATCAGATAATGTCATTGAACCCCCAAATGCTATGGATTCTGAAATGCTAATTTCCCCTAATAATGCTTCTTTTGCCCTATCCCTATTTTTAAAGGTCCTAACTTGAAACCCATTTTCTTTTAGGCCAACTTCAGCTAATTTAATTTTATTCTCCATGATATCCCCCTCTTTTTATATTTTCTATTCACTAATTATTATATAGGATTTGTCAATTATATTAAAGCTAAAATTGTCGTATGATCACAACTAATATAGTTTTATATTTAAAATTTAATTAAATAAATGGGATTAATTTAGTCGAAAATCGAGTTAATTAGCCCATCTTTAGCTATTAATTATATCCTGTTAATTTTTTATAAAAACTTTTTAAAATATTTTATAATAAGTGTTGCAAATCGTGTCGTAATTTGCTATAATTTGAACGTGGTTATCCCCCTGGTAACCTCAAATAAGATCTCTATTCCCAATACCCCTTTTGAACGGTTTATTTTACATCCGTTATGGGTGGAAGGCTCTTTTTAGAGCCTTTTTTCTTTTTTCCCCTTTTATTTCCTTATTTTGTGATAAAATATAATTATCATAAAATAAGGGGGTTTTTTTATGTCCTGTCATAATAAAGTTGCTATTATATTTACTGGAGGAAACTGCTTATCTATTGGATTTAACTGTGAATTCTAAAAAAGCCATCATTGTTGTAGGTGCTATGAGAAACAGCTCAGAGCTTGGATATAATGGCTCCAGCAATTTATCAGCAGCCATTTGTACCGCAATTTCTAAAAATGCCAGAAACAAAGGTATCCTAGTTGTGATGAATATAAAGGAATTGTGATAGAGGCCCTAGGCTGGAGCAATATACCGTCCAAAATGGTTTATGGTATACAAAGAGCTATTGATAAAAATATCCCTGTAGTTATGGTATCAAGATGTCCTAAGGGAAGAGTTTTAGATACATACGGATATGATGGCGGAGGTAAACATTTAAGAGAATTAGGTGTTATATTTGACAAAAATCTTCCTGAACAAAAAGCCAGAATTAAGCTTATGTTAATATTAGGCATAACAAACGACTTAAAGATCATTAAAGGGATATTCGAAAATAAACTAAAATAAGTGCTACTATAAATAGTGGCACTTATTTTAGTTTATTTCTTAAATAAAATCCTCGTGTTCTTTTATTAAGAAAATCTTCAATATAATTGAGCTTTTCAATTGCTTCATTTAGTTTTTCTTCATTGCTTTTTTCTATACTTGCTATCTTTTTCTCTAAATTATCAATTAAATCATATATATTTTCTATTTCCTTTTTTATATCCTTATTGGAATTTAAAGTCGGGGAAGATTGTTTGGAAATTTCATGTGAATCTTTTTTTTTAATGGTATTTCAGTTGTATTATCTATATTTCCAAAACCTATAAAGGTTATATCTGGACTAATTGTGCCAAAAGAGTAGTTTAATATACTCTCCTCCCCTTGATATGCCTTACAATATTTATATCTAACGATATCATTTCCTTTTGATTCATTCCATAAATATATTGGGCTCCAAGTATTGCCATTATCTACGCTATATCTACTCATTATATTTTCATATTCAACCCAAACTGCCCATAACTTTTCATCATGGTATATTAATGTTGGATATTGAGGATTTTCTGGGTTAGATAATACTTCTTCTGTCTCCTTTTTAACTACTCCATCTTTATAATTAAATTTTTCATATTTTACTACTAGATTGCCCTCTTCATATTGACTATATAATAAATTTAATTTATCTTTCCTTAAAATTATATCTAGATATAACTTATGGGCTCCATCGGTAGTAAGCTTTGTTTTTTCTCCCCATTTCTCTTTATTGAGGTCAAAGGATTTTATATAAATCTCTTCATCTTCAACTTTTGTATAATAGGCAATAATTAACTCCTTATGATTTTTAATTATTTTCATAGGATTTAATAATTCTCTAACAACTATTTCATCTACTATATTGGTTAGCCAATCCTTTCCATCATAATAATGATGATATATTCTATATCGATTTTCCGCCTCTGATAGCAATACAAAATAAAATATATGAGGTTCTTTCCCATTTGAGATCATATTTAAATAATACACTTGTGGGATTGGTTCTCCAGTCAATCTAATGGTTTCCATATCATTGTCTTTTAATAGTGTCAAATATAGATCGAAGGACATATCTTGATATAAAAGATAGATATAATCTTCATTATCAATAGAAACATCATATTCTAAATATACTTCTTCTGCTACTATTGTTTCACTAACAGTTTGTGTTATGTTATTAAAATAATGCTTAACTATCTTTTTATCACTCTTTTTAAATAAATTAATATTATTTAAGGAATCAGACACTAATAGTAATCTATCGTTATAAAAAGTCATAATAAATCACCACCTATTTATAGTTCTTCTAAAATAATATTAATCCAAGTGCAAAAATATTCCTATCTTAACCTGTAACAACAATTAAGGCAATGGAATATATTATAAGTGAGACAAATAAGAACTCAAAATTGTTGAAAGGGGGAAAAACATTGAACTCCGATATTAAATCTGAATCAATAAGTTTATCAATAACTGATAGATGTTGTACGGGTACTACAGGCTGTACTTTTGATGGTACTTTAAGAAATGTAAAATCAGAACCAATATTTATACAAAAAGTATACGATGCTATTTTAGTAAACTTACAAGCACTAAGCACAGTAAATAACCAAATTTTCACTCCAAATTTAGGAGCAAATGCTAGAATAATTCAAGTGTTAAATATAAGGTGTAGAAAATTCTTCAATCCTGAAAACATTTTTGACCCACGTAACTTAGTGGTTACACCAGAAACGACTTTATCTGGTGGATCATTTGTAAGAGATGGCAAATGTAATCCAGTTGAGGTTGTTGGCCCCGATGGAACTGCATCTGAAAAAATTATATTTGTAGATACAACTGAATGTGATGCAGAAGGAAAAGGCACCCCTGTGTTTGGTACTCAAAAAATAAGGATTACTGGTAATGTTGTAGTTGAAATTGATGTTGTAGTTCTTGCTGCTAATAATAGAAGAAGAACTGTTACCTTGACAAGCAATGTTCCTATTGCAACAGTACAAAATCCAATAATTCTAACTAATTTCTTTGAACTATGTGTACCATCAGTATTTAACTCTGCTTTCTTCCCAAGATTTGCAGAATTTTGTAATATTAGCTGTGAAACAAGATTAGCTACTAATAATATTACAAGGGATATAAGAATAAATCCAGAAACAGGCCAAGTAAGAGTTGACCTACTAATCGCACTATGTGTAAGCTGTGAAAAGAAAATTATAGTACCAGTTCAACTTTGCGTACTATCAACAGGGTTCCCAGAATTATCGCCAGTTGTTTCACCAATTTGTACCACATTCCCAACATTGTTCCCTAAACAAATAGCTGATGATAGCATCGATCCAGATCCACCATGCCCAAGACCTCGTCCTAGACTATCCATCGATCCTGATGAACTAATAGATAATGAGTTTGACGGCAATTACGAAACCTATGAGTAATATAATGATTAAAAAAGATTTTTAGAATAGATGCTCTAACACTAGAGCATCTATTCTATTATATCAACTATAGATATACTTTGAGGTTCTAAAAAATTTATGTATTTATCTCCTAACTTTACTATAGTCTTTGTGGGACTTTGTGGATATATATAAATTACCTCTCCTTTTTCACCGTTACTCAATAGTACTTTGCATCCCACATAAAAATTGGAAACCTTATCTAAAAAAATCCTAGTGATCTTTGGATTTAAAACTCCAAAGCTTTGATCCCTTAATATTTCAGCAGCATAAAAGGGTGATGATTTATTTTTGTATTTTCTATCAGAAGTCAATGCATCATATACATCACATACGGCAATAATCTTAGCATATTCATGGATTTTATCTCCTTTAATCCCTTGGGGATATCCACTTCCGTCTTCCCTTTCATGATGTTGTAGGACACCGATCAACACATTTTTACTTATACCTACAGTTTCTGATAATATATTAAAGCTATATATCGGATGTTTCTTAATTATTTCAAATTCTTTTCCCGTCAGTTTTCCTGGCTTATTTATTATATTATCAGGGACTTTTAATTTCCCAATATCATGAAATAGCCCAGTTAAGGCTAATTGTTTTATATGTTTATCTGAATAGTTAAGCCACTTTCCAATCATTGTAGCTAACATAGACACATTTAAACTGTGATTAAATGTATAATCATCTTTTTCTTCTAACTGCCTAATCCTTCCTAGAATATTATTATTCTGTATAATTTCAACAATTAAATCATCTAACTCCTCGCTTACATCCGTTAAAATTATCTTTTTACCACATCTAATACCTTTGAATACGTTTTCCATCTTGTCAGATAATATCTCATATTTTATTACAAAGTTATTTTCCAATACCTCTTTAGAATTACTATTTGTATCGTGAACCATAACATATTTAATACCTTGACTATAAATCTTTCTAATGGTTTTCTTATTTAATACAGTTCCCTTTGATACTAAAATTGCACCACTTCTTAAACTTCCTACATTGTCTGCCAATACCATTCCTGGCTTTAAATCGCTAACATTTATTTTAATCATATATATGTCCCCCTAGTAGATGATGTAGTTATTCTTTAACCTCCTTTATTTATAAAGATTAATATTAAAATAAAAAAGCCTTCCTATTTAATATATCGAAAAATTTTGCCATAAACTTTAGCTTTTACTGATTATTTTAGTAGAAATTTTAATTTTTTCTAAAGCATGGAAAAACCTTAAGTAAATACTTAAGGTTATGCTAATTTTGAATCCTTATTGCCACCTAAATTACTCCGTTTCCCATACTTATCTCCATATCTAGCTAATAGTCTTTCATTTTCCCTTATTTCTATTACCTCACACACATTAGAACATCCATTACATTCGAATCCATTTACTTTATAATCTATATTGTGTATTGATGTTCCTTTAAAGTTGGTAAATCCTTTCCCCTTTCCTACATTATTCAAATAGTTTCTTACTAAGGCATCGCATAAACCTTTAGCAATATCAGATTGATTATGTCCTAGCTGCTGCTTGTGTATCATGTCAAAGTTTCCTCTCTTCTCCTTTGAAGCAAATCCACAAAAGCCTCTAACCTAGTCATATACCCAGCCTCTCCTGTCATTTCATCTAATATCAATGTCATTATGGGAAAATTAAAATCCTTGCTTACAATGTTAAGTATACTTTTGGCAACAATTTCTGGCATACAATTTAAAGGCAATAGCTGTATAACACCATCAAATCCTTCATTAGCATAATAAATGGCAAAACCAACAGTTTCCCTTCCATGATCTCCTACTAAAGTCTTTAGATAAGGCTTTGCAAATTTATATTTTAGATTTTCAGATTTAGAACCAAAAGGAAATTATGTTCCAGTTTTCTTTCTATTTCTAAGTTAACAAAAGGTTCTATTAACGTATATATCTCTCCTATTAAACCTATCTTTATAGGATTACGATTTTCATCTATTTCTACTTTATTTAATTCATCTATGGTACTTTTCATTAAATCCATCATCTGACTTTCGCCAAAGGTTTTTTCCACCTGTATATGGTAATTAGCCATAATTGAATCTACCTTATAACTATCAACAGCATAGGCCCTTTTTCTATTAGATAAATCCGTAATATAATCAGAGGTTTGGATTAATTTCCAGCCAAGTTTGCCTGCTGAAACCATATTCTTAATGTTAGGAGCTTTAAATGCCTTAAATATATTCTCCTTTAGTGGCTGCCATCCCTCTCCTATTAGGTCAAATACTATAAAGTAAATCCACATCATACCCTAAATCATTTAATATATATTTTTCTAAAATAGAGTAAAAACCAAAACGACAAGGGCCACAGCTCCCTGTTATCAATATGGTGTCTACTCCTTTTTCTATACTCTCTATATAATTTTCTATCATTATTTTAAGAGGCAAACATATAGTTTCTGAAGAGTATTTAGTCCCAATTTCTAAAGTATTTCTACTACATCTTGGAGGAGGTATTACCTCTTGACCTAATTCTTCAAAAAATGCCTTTCCAGCTATATAAACATTACCCAAATGTGGAAATGTTATTTTCATTTCTACTCCTCCATTCCAGCACTAAATTATTATTGCCAAAAAGGATATAAAATATAATCCTATGCATAAAAAAAGAAAGGCCATTTATTGCCCTTCTTTCAATCCATTTAGCCAATAATTTGCTGTATCAATAGCAAATAGCATTTCTTCTTTGCTTACAATTCTTTCATCTAATGAATACTCAATATAAAATAAAAATTCTTCAATATTTTGAAAAGGTAATTCCAATGCGGATAATAATCTCCTCATTCTTATTTTTCTTTCTAGATTATTCATAGTAGAAATACTCCTATTAATATATTGAATTAAGCTATCTACTAATTGTTCTAGATAATCACCATCTATTATTCCACTCTTTTCTGGAATCAATAGCTCATATTTAGAAAATTCCATATCATTATAATAAGCTAAAACCTTTCTAGTAAATAACATCTCATCATTTAATTTTTCATCAAAAAAACCATTTCTTTTCAATCCTTCTTTATTAAATGTTTCAAAAAACTTCATATCCTCTAATAATTGGGTTCCTAAACTTGTTAATTCTTTATTAGATAATTCTACCAAGGAATCTAGTAGATGCCTATCTGTTTTTTCCCTATATTCTTTCCATGATGAAAAAGCATCTTCTATATTAGGATTAAAAATGATTTTATCCATATTCATATATATAATTATTAGTTTATTAATCATTAATCCTAAGTTATTGATAAATGTCTTTAATCCATTAATAGTTGAATTTAAATCTATAATATCCCTTGCCATATCATTTAATTCATCTATGGATTTCCCTTCAATATCAATATTCTTAAACTTTTGGATGCTAGTAAAATAATTATCAAAAGATATTCCATAGTTTGCATTTAATGAACTATCAAATAACATTTTATAGTTTTCTATGCGGCTTTCTGCTATGGCCACAGGATAATGATTAAGATTTCTAATTAAAGTTATTTTAATTACATCAAAATATTTAGATTTACTCATTCTAAAAGGCATTATACTTAAAATATTAGAAACTATACTTACAAAGGTAAAATCTGATGTAGTATTATTAGATAATATTTCACCTATTCTATTTATTAGTAAAGTAATTTCTTGTTTATTTATCTTATAGTCTTTATACTTCTTTTTTCCAACTATTTTCATTGTATGATGATCTAATAATTCCTTTATATAGGAAAGTTCGATTTCATAACTCTCTATAGCATTTGATAAATTGTATAATTCTTTTCTTATATCTAATAATTTTTCTATTTCTTCTTTTTTTTCCTCCTCTGCCATATCTACATGGAACTTTTTAAAAGAATCAATAATATAATCAAAATCTTTAATTAGCAATTCTTCTTCTTTGGATTGTGTTCCTTGTAAAAATTTATCTTTATCTACTAACTTAATTAGTTCACCACTATTAACTATTATATAATAATAAGACATTTCACTTATCTTCGATAATTGTTCCTTATTTACCTCTAATATTTTATCCCTTAACTCTTCATCAGTTAAATCCTTTAGTTTGGAAGCATCTATTTCATTTTTTTCCTTCTTAGATTGATTCATCTTATTGCTCCTTTCAATATGCTACCAGACAGCAATATGCCCATCTGCTCTTTTTTCAGTTCCCCCTATATAAGTTTCTCCATTTTTAATAATTATCTGTCCCCTTCCAAAACTCCCTATATCTTTAGAATATCTTACATCATGTTCTTTTTTTGTTAAATAATCTTTAATATCCTTTGGAAAATCCTCCTCAACCAAAATCTTTTTATCTTCTATCCAACACCATCTATATTTATCTAAGGCTTCTTGAGGATTTAAATCAAAATCTATCATATTAACTAAGGCTTGTAAATGTCCTTGAGGCTGCATATAAGCACCCATAACTCCAAAAGGTCCTATGGCTTCATTATTTTTAGTTATAAAACCAGGAATTATGGTATGATAAGTTTTCTTATTTGGCTCTAATCTGTTATAAGCATTATCATCAAGGGAAAAAGTAAAACCTCTATTATGAAGACTTATACCAGTTTCAGGTACCACTAATCCTGACCCAAAGCCCATGAAGTTACTTTGAATATAACTTACCATATTACCATACTTATCAACAGTTGATAAATAAACAGTCCCACCAGTATTGGGAGCACCATATTTTGGTAACATGGCTTTGTCACCTATTAGCTTGCCCCTGCCATATGCATAGCTTTCAGATAATAGATATTTTATATTAACATCCATTTTATTTAAATCAGTAATATACTTAAGCCCATCAGCAAAGGCAAGTTTCATAGCTTCAATCATATAATGATATGAATCCATATTGCCTTCTTCTATATTAAAATTATTAAGTATTTTTAATGCTAAAAGAACTACTAATCCGTGAGTATTAGGGGGCAGCTCCCATATATCATATCCCCTATAATTAACAGTTATAGGTTGAACCCATTCAGATCTATATGATTTTAAATCCTTCTTTGAAATAAAACCTCCATATTGTTTAGAAAACTTGTCTATTCTATCCGCAATTTCCCCTTCGTAAAACGAGAGACATTCAGTTTCTGCCAACTCCTGTAAAGTTTTACTTAAGTCCTTAGATTTCCATACTTCCCCTGGCTTTGGTGGTCTTCCATCAATTGTAAATGTCTTAAACCATTGGTCAAATTCAGCTCCCTTTAACTCCCTTTTATAAACCTTGAAGGCTTGCCTCCAACTATTTGATACTGTAGTTGAAACAGGATAACCGTCTTTTGCATAATTAATTGCTGGCTCCAATACCTCTTTTAATGGCAAAGCTCCTAATTTTTTAGACATTTCTCTCCAACCATAAGGTATTCCTGGAACATTTACAGGTAAAAAACCATATTTAGGCATATGATTAAACCCCATATTTCTTACTTTATCAATGTTAATATCACAGGGTGATGGCCCGCTAGCATTTAAACCATACAATTTATCCTTATACCATATAATAGCAAAACCATCTCCACCAATTCCATTGGAAGTTGGCTCTAACACAGTAAGTGCTGCTGCTGTAGCTATGGCAGCATCTATTGCATTACCCCCCTTTTTTAATATCTCTAATCCTGCTTCTGCAGCTAATGGTTGGGTTGTTGCTACCATTCCTTTATTTCCAAAAACTACATTTCTACTTGAAGGATACTTATATCTAGTATAGTTGAAATTCACTTTTTCTCCCCCTATATTTGATAATATTGATAAATCTAATATAATTATATATAGTTTCTAAAGTATAAATTTATTATATCATAATAAGAATAGAGGGAGAATCATCTATGGAAATCTATGAACATTTTATAAAACCTGAAGAAGATTTATCTAAATATTTTAGTGAAAATAATATTTGTTTCTTAGACATAGAAACAACAGGCCTTAGTAGAAAATATAATCAAATCTATTTAATAGGCTTAGTATATTTTAATGCTGAAAAGAATAGTTGGTGTTTAACCCAATTTTTCGCTAGCAGTCTTAATGAAGAGGAGGAACTGCTAAAAAAATTTAATTCTTTTATATGTGACTTTGAACTTTTAGTTACATATAATGGTGAAAGTTTTGATATACCTTTTATTAAATATAGATCTAAGGTTTATGGAATTGATAATAAAACGCTGAATATTATTAGCCTTGATATCTATAGGAAAATTAAAAAAGATAATTCTTATTTACAACTAGAAAATCTAAAATTAAAATCTATTGAAGAAAGTTTGGGTATTTACAGGGAAGATGAATATTCAGGGAAGGATTGTATTAACCTTTATTATCAATATATAAATACAAGGGAAATGATTTTTAAACAAAATATCCTAAAACACAACTATGATGATCTTTACTATCTATTATCCATAGTAAAAATTTTTGATACTATAAAAGATATTAAGAGTACAGCAATTGATCTAAATGGCCATAGGGTTGATATAAAAGTTGAGGATATAACAGTAGATGCGGATATTCTAAAGATTTCATCTAGTACCTCTGCAACATACGAACATATAAATGTTATTTATTACGAAGATAGTTTTAATATAAATTGGCAGGATAAGGCCAATCTTTATGTGGATTTAGAAGTCAATGAGGGTTTCATTACTCCAACTAAGAAATGTCTATTTATTAATAAAATAAATTTCCCTTTCAATATAGATTTAAAAGATCTAACCCAATATATGGTGCCAGATAATATAATACTTTTAAAGGTTGAAGATAAATATCAAATGGAAAATATTAAAAATGTAATCAAAAGTTTAATTCTTTATGTAATTAAATAATAGAACTGCATTATTAATATTAAAAATAAAAATAGCAAACCTTAACATCAAAGTCTGCCATCCTCATCTTATTTCAATTGTTTAAGTGGTGGGCCTTCAGGGACTCGAACCCCGGACCTACCGGTTATGAGCCGGGCGCTCTAACCAACTGAGCTAAAGGCCCAAGCAAATGGCGGAGAAGGAGGGATTTGAACCCTCGCGCCCCGTGAAGGACCTACTCCCTTAGCAGG
>DHBY01000075.1 GCA_002398845.1 Firmicutes bacterium UBA4916
AACTCTAAGCTGTGGACTATCCAACATGTGATTGGAACTAAACAAGATTGGGATAAACATAATATTGTAAGCCTTATGGCAGATAAAACATTTGCTCATTTTCACATAGATATGGATTCTTTTAGCTCTATACATCTATTATATAGTTCTATGGAAGGTAATGGATATCAAGTTTATCATACCTTCTATAATTTCTATGCAAAAAAGTGGAATCCCATCCCACAGAAATTGTCTTCACCAAATACCAATAACCTATTTCCATATTTGTTTGTAGATACTAAAGACAATCTTCATGCAATATGGATAGAGAAAGTAAATGGGAATGATACTTTAAAATATTGTAGATTAACCTCAAAAGGGAATGAAAGATATATATGGAATCAAATAAAGATTCCATATATATCAAATTGCAATAATATGCCTATAATCATTGAAGAAAAAGGAATATTAAAAATAGTTTATATCACAAATGAAGGTATTGGATTCCTATATTCGTCAGATAACGGCACAAATTGGTATAAAGGTGATGAATTAGAAATTGATCCTTCTAAAATTAGTCTAGTTAGGGTTTCAAATAATTCAATAAAGTCAAAACAAATTAAAATAAATCATGCTTATTGTACTATTGAACAATCCATCTATTTTTATTTTTTAAGCTCCATTAACCCAATAGATACTGTCGAAATAAATAATCCTCCAGTAAATCAAACAATTTCTCAAATAAGTGCAATAGACTCTGATGAAGAAATAGCTTCAAAAGTTAATAAACTATTAGAAAATCAAGAAGAAATAAGAAACATTTTATTTAAAACCATAGATTCTCAAAAAAGAATAGAAGAAAAGGTAAAAAATATATTTGAAATATTAGATGTTGATAAAGGTTCGATTTTTGACAAGTTATTTCGTCCATCTAAATAGATAGCTTTTTAACAAACCTTTTGCCATCCTTCCTCTCAAAAAAATAAATATCTCCTATTTCAATATTTAAATTTTTTGCCTCTCTTTTCAGTATATCTAAATCCTTTATATTAGTAAATTTAATAGAGTAGCTACATCCAGCTTGTATTTCACAGGGAGTGGATATAAGCTGGAATTCTTTATATCCTAATCCATCTAAAATTGAAAACAAATATATTGCCATATTCTTGGTGGCAAATGCACATATATAATATCTACCATTATATCCCATAGTTTTTCCCCCTTTTATAATATAAATATATTTTCAGTTTACCTAAATGGTTACATATTTTTTAAACAACCATATAATAAAATAAAGATGATAAAAAGGAATGAAAAGATTATGAAAAGGCCAATGCATTCACCTATTAATAAAAACATAAAACTTCATATTCCTTCACATATATATGATAGTATTCATGGAAAAGACGGAGTAAGTGTTATTTGTTGTACTAATAAAAAAAATAATCTAAATAATATATTTGATAATTTTTCATCTCAAACCCACCATGAAAAAGAACTAATAATAATTCTTAACTACGTTAATCCCAATATAGATGTTTGGAAAGAAAGGTTTTCTTCATATGATAATGTTCAAATTTATACCTTAGATAGTAAGCATTCCTTAGGTAAATGTCTCAATTATGCAGTATATAAATCTAAATACCCTATTATTGCAAAATTTGACGATGATGATTACTATAGCCCTGAATATTTAAGCAATGTGATCAAGCCTTTTTACTTCACTGATGCCCATATAGTTGGAAAAGCAACTACTTATGTATACTTTATCAAAGAAAAAATATTAGCTATAAGAAATATTAATAGAGATAACAGATATACTTCTAGGGTTGAAGGCCCTACCTTAGTCTTTAAGAGAGAAGTGTTCGAGAAAGTACAGTTTCAGGATAAAACTTTAGGAGAAGATATAGCATTCTGTAATGATTGTATTAATAGTGGTTATACAATATTTTCTACTAATAAAGATAATTTTGTATATATTAGAGATGACGAAAATACGCATACTTGGAAAATTAATAATGAAACCTTTATGAACCAATGCATTATAGTTTCTAAAACTGAAGATTTTAAGAAATTTATATAATTTATTGCCTGACGGCTTTTAATAATCTAAAAATAATAGGAGGGATTTATCATGATAATTGCAGCTCATCAACCTAATTATATTCCCTGGCTTGGTTTTTTTCACAAGATGGATTTTGTTGATAAATTTATAATACTAGATAATGTACAGTTTACAAAAGGTGCATTTATTCAAAGAAACAAAATAAAAACCGCAAATGGAGAATTGATGCTAACAATACCTGTTAAAACAAAAATGGATACACTAATAAAAGATGTTTTAATAAATAATTCTTTAGACTGGCAAAAAAAGCACTGGTTATCTATTAAATACAACTATAAAAAGTCACCCTATTGGAACTACTTGTCAGATGAATTAGAAGAGATATATAATGGAGATTGGATTAAACTATTTGACTTCAACATGGAAATTATTGAACTCATTCGTAATAAACTTGGTATTAATACGAAAATAATTATCGCATCAGAGTTAAAACAAAACTTTGGGAAAAAAACAAACATGCTTATAGATTTATGTAAGCACTTGGAGGCTGATACCTTTTTCACAGGAACTGGTAGCAAATCATATATTGAGCAAGAGAAGTTTGAACAAAATAATATAAATCTAGTTTTTCAAAATTATAATCATCCTATTTATCAGCAAAGATTTGGCAATTTTATCTCACACATGTCCATATTGGATTTATTATTTAATTGCGGCCCTAAATCCTTAGAAATCCTTAGACAAGGAAATCTTCATAATAACAATCACTCCTCCTTTCATATATTAGACTAAGTATAAGATGATTAAATAAACCTAGTAGTAATTGGTTTGATACAATTCGCAAAAAGCCCAATTGAGAATACTCCAGGATGTATAAAAGTTTGTGAAACTAATGATTTTAGAAATCATATATAGGACCAATATGGAACAAAATTCATATATTATATAAGAATAAGTAAATTCATATTGTAATTATAGAACTGAATAGCCTTTAGCTTGTACAAATGGCAATTCAGAAGATATTTTTAAATGGAAGGAGAGTTAAATGAATCAAAATAATAAAAAAAGAATAAACCCCTACAAAACAATTGTTGAAAAAAGAGCCATAGGAAAAATATTACAAAGTAAAAATAAATCTGTTAACAAAATTCTATTCATGCCAACAAATGGATGCGGCTTAGGACACGTAACCCGTACCTTAGCAGTAGCAAGAAGATTGAAGAGAATGCATCCTAGTGCAGAAATAATTTTCTTTACTACTAATTTTGCTTTAAATATAATTCAAAACGAAGGCTTTTTATCATATTATTTCCCGTCTAAGAACTTTCT
>DHBY01000011.1 GCA_002398845.1 Firmicutes bacterium UBA4916
GCATGTGGAGTGCATAGCGTTGATACAAAGGAAATAGGTTGAAATAGCTATAAGAGATTAGGTAAAAGCTAGTTTGGATTAGAAGTTATAATCCTGATTGGCTTTATTTGCTTGTTTAACAGCAAACTGGTGGGAAAGAGTACCTCCCTCCGCAAAGATACCCAGTATTGCTTGGTTTTTGATATTAAAAGACTTATTTTTTTATTTGTGAGTCTTCTCATAATATTTTGTGATAGTATATGCCATATGTGTTAGGATAGATGGCGTTTGAGAGAACGTGATAGAGTTGGATTTTGAAGGAAATATATTGATATCAAAGACAAAGCGTGCTTATAGTGTGAAAAATTTTAAGGGTAAGGTAAGGGTGGATATAAAAGGAAAAACATTATTGGAAGGATTGTAATAGTTACCGTGCATAGAACTCTAGTACCATATGGCAGGGAATAAGATGTCTATATTTCAGGGGTGAAGCCAGTTCACCAACTCATTGGAAAGTTTATTGTCACTGCTTACAACAGAGATGATGATATAGAAGAAAAGTGGATAGTATATCTAGAGAATATGAAAGAATGTAAAAAAGATAGTTACAAAGAATATCAATGTTTTGAAAGGGTAGAAAAAGTTCAATGGATAAGATATACGAATTGTTATTAGATAAAGTTGACAAAAAGTTATCAGTAGGAGTATTTCTGTGTTTAATAGGAATATTGGCAGTTGCTATTTTGGATTATGACAAAAAATACTACTAGAATCAATAGGTACTATCAAGTTTTTGATGATTTTAGCTGTATTTATTTGGCTAATATATTTACTTGTAGCAAAAAGAGGTATAAAAAAGTTTATTTATAGGTATGCTGCTAGAGAATATGAAGATGATAATTATACCATTGATTGCTTTAAATATGAAATTACTATTTATCATATGAAAAGGTGTATTTTATGGGGCAGAAAGCCAAAAATTAAGTTTAAGATAAGAAATAAAACTGATAAGATAATTGAAGATTTGGAGGGATATATTGACTTATTTTTTGGAGATACCTGTATTATTCATAAAAAAATTAAAATTGATTATATATTGCCTAATTTGGCTCGAGAAGAAATATTATTAGATAATGAATTAGCTTATCGAAACTGGGAAACAGCAAAATTTGTATTAGTAGAAAATAAGGGAAAAATGGAGGCGTTTAGTGGGGGTATACGATTTTTGATTCCAGATATTGAATATTTGTTGATTAAAAATAAAACATGTCATGTTGCAAAAGAAAAATTTAGAAAGCCTGTGTCCATGATTAATTGGTTGTGGAGTTATTATAATTGCCGTAATACTTTTGTGGATGTATATGTTAGGTCATGAGATCTATAAATGGATAATATTGCATGTAAACACATATTTAGAATAAATCTAATTGGTTTGCAAAGGCATATTAAATTTTATAAAGTATTCTAAAAATCAATCAATTTAAATAAACAAGTGTTTAAGGGTTTTGTTGCTCATAATTTTGATATAAAGGGTATTAGAATGTATTAACAAACACTAGATATAAAATTACCAAAATAATACTTGCCTAAATGTATAAAATAATATAATGATATAAATGGAAGAATTAAAAAGATGTGAAAGAATTGTTAGAACTTATCAGATTTTCGTTTCCACCAAGGGACTAATATCTACTTATGACATCATTATTACTACCTCAAGGCATTGGAGCGTGTAGTATTAATAACATGGGTTGTGAGGGGGCGAAACGACTAAAGAATCCGATGTACGCCTCATGTCAGGAATGTGCAAGAAGACAAGCTTTAGCGAAGCCTAATTGGGAACATTCTACGGCTGGGAGTATAATTCTGATGGCGTATTGTGGTTCGAAGGAGGAATAATAGGATTTGGCCACAATATATAATGGTTTTGGAATGAAATTTGGGTCAAAGATCAGTGGGAAAACACCGATTTTTGACCCTTAAAAATAGGGTGATTTACATATGGTATTGGATAACTTGGATGATTATAAGGAAAAGTGGTTAAGTCTGGTTGATAAAGTGATGGGTGAATTATATACTATAGATGAACATTGGTAGAATTAAGAGTCTCGATTAAAGGGAGGGTTTATTGTGAAACGTTATCTTATTTTAATTATTTTAGTAATAATTACATCTTTATCAACAGTACTATTAGTTAGTGCCTCGGATATTTCAATAATTGCTAACCAAAAATTTGTCGTTACTATCGATGGTAACCCGATAGACTTCTCACATATCGGAAACCCTATGTTATCAAAAACTGGAAGAACTTTTGTCCCAATTAGGTTCATGTCTAAGTATTTGGCATATAATGGCTATTATCCGGAAAACTCTGAGGATATTTCCTCACAGAATGTTTGGATTAATGATGAAAAAACTGAGATTAAATTCACATTAAACAAAGCCACAGCTTTGGTAGATGGTAAAGAAGTTTATATTGACTACACACCAGATGGGAAACCAGCAGTAGATTCAAAAATTTATCTTTACGAAGGGAGAGTATATTTACCCCTTAGGTTTATATGTGAGACATTTGGAGAAGAGGTAGAATATAAGAAAATTGGTAATGTTCATCACATTGCAATTGCAACAAAGGACAAATCTCAGGATACAAAAAATATAGAAGATGATTTTGAAGAAATACAGTCTTTAGCAGGGTATATAAGAATAGAAGATAATGTTATACATTTTAATGAAGTAGAAATTGTTGAATGGGAAGATCAGAAGAGAGTAAAAGAACTTGGTTTAAATGAATATGATATGCCAAATGGTTATGCAATCATCAATAAGAATAAAGGCGAAAGAACCTATGAGTTGGCAGATGAAGTCATATTTACCTTCACAGATATGAACCTTGACTATGTAAAAAATCCAGACGGTAATAGGTTATATACTACAACAAAAAAAGATAGGTTACTAAAATACTTTGAAAAATCAAGTAAGTTACCACTTTCAAAGCAAACCATACCGTATTTTATTGAGGTAAAAGGTGGAAAGGTAATCAGTATTACTGAAAAGTTTAAATATACAATTTAGTTAAATGAACATTATTTATATTATACGAACCTAAATATTATTTATGGTTAACATAATTTAAATATTAATTTCAGATTGTTTTTAGTGAAGATTATCACATACTATTATAAACTTAACACTATTTAAGGCATCATCATAAGGTCTGATCTTAGCCATTCCCAGTTTGTCAAAATAAGAATTGTATAAAACTCGACATTTATAAATGAGACAATACCCTAGAAATACATGGAGGTTTTTTTATGGAACAATTAGAGGCAATTAAAAAAGTATTACCTTTGTTGATAGCAGATAAAGCTGTAAAAGCTGTATTTTTAAAAGGCTCAATAGCACGTGGTGAGAATGATGATTTTTCAGATATTGATTTATATTGTTTGGTCGAAAAAGAAGAATTAGATGATTTTCTTAATAGGCGTATGAGTTATTTGAAAGAATATAGACCGCTGATTTTTACTAGAGATGTAAACCATGTTGGGCCACAATTGGTAGGTGTGTTTGATAATGGTATACATATAGATTTATATACTCTGACAAGTAATTCAATGAATACTACTGATCAGATTAAAGTCCTTTATGATCCTGAAAAATTACTTTATGAATATAAACAAGAACCGCTTAGTATCTCTGAAAAACTTTTAGTTGATTATTTTGATGATATAGCATTTTTGATGCTTGAATTTGAAGGTGCATACTCTAGAGGGGATTTGATGTATGCATCAAGATTGGGTGGACATATTTATTCTTATTTATCAATAATTTTAAGATATATGTATGATGCCGACAATGCACAAATTGGATTAAAGGGCTTGGATAAAGTGCTTAGCAAAGACAAACTTAATAAATTAATTGGGGCAATGGACTTGTTAGGGCCATCATACTTACCGGAAGGTGTTAAAGTTTTAATTGAAATAATAAATGAAGTGTTAGAAGAATTACCAAAAGAAATCACAAAGAAAGTTAATAAATTATTCCTAAATACTATGATTAATAAAATAGAAAAATTAAAGTAGAGAAATTATTTGAGTGATTTAATAATAAAGTTGAGATTCTTACAAAAGTAATTGTGTAAAATCCATAGATAATAATTTATATTGTGAGATCTAAGAAATAAGAAATAATATAAATAATATTAATAGGAGTTTAGAAGTAAAAATTAAATATAGAGAATAAGAAGGCGAAGTTTAGGTCAAGAAGACCAAAGGACTTCGTCTTTTTTATGTCTAAGAGCAGAAAAGAAAGGAATGAGAACAGTGACAAAACTATTTATGTATGGAACTGGATCTATGTCAATATTTT
>DHBY01000060.1 GCA_002398845.1 Firmicutes bacterium UBA4916
ATTAAACATAAAAGTAAAGATTATTGAAGGAGGTCTACTAATGGCAAAAATCATGAAAACTATGGATGGCAACACTGCTGCAGCTTATGTGGCTTATGCTTTTACCGATGTAGCTGCAATATATCCAATTACACCATCATCAACTATGGCTGAATTGGTAGATGAGTGGTCTGCCCATGGGAAAAAGAACATCTTTGGTCAAGAAGTATTAGTTGCAGAAATGCAATCAGAAGCTGGGGCAGCAGGTGCTGTACATGGCTCCTTATCAGCTGGAGCATTGACAACAACTTTCACTGCATCTCAAGGTTTATTATTAATGATTCCTAATATGTATAAAATGGCAGGAGAACTATTACCTGCAGTATTCCATGTATCCGCTAGAGCTGTTGCGGGTCATGCATTGAGCATATTTGGAGATCATCAGGACGTAATGGCTGCAAGACAAACGGGTTTTGCATTTCTTGCATCCGGAAGTGTTCAAGAAACTATGGACTTAGCAGGAGTTGCTCATTTATCCGCTATAAAAGGTAGAGTACCTTTTGTTCATTTCTTTGATGGTTTTAGAACATCTCATGAAATTCAAAAGATAGAAGTAATGGAATATGATGATTTGGAAAAATTAATTGATTATGATGCATTAAATGAATTTAGAAATAGATCCCTTAACCCAGAACATCCATATACTAAGGGAACTGCACAAAATCCAGATATTTATTTCCAAGCTATGGAATCCTCAAATCCATATTATGAAAACATAGTTGAAATTGTTAATGACTATATGAAGGAAATAAATAAGATAACAGGGAGAGAATATAAACCATTTAATTACTATGGTCATCCTGAAGCTGAAAGAATAATAGTTGCTATGGGTTCTGTAACTGAAACCATAGAAGAAACTATTGACTATTTAATGGCAAAAGGTGAAAAAGTAGGAGTAATTGAGGTACATCTATATAGACCATTTGCACCAAAATATTTCTTTGATGTATTACCTAAGACTGTTAAGAAAATTGCTGTATTAGATAGAACAAAGGAAAAAGGTGCAATTGCTGAACCACTACATCTAGATGTTCAGAGCATATTTTATGAATCAGATTTACATCCAGTAATAGTTGGTGGAAGATATGGATTAGGTTCAAAAGACACTACTCCTTCTCAAATAAAAGCTGTATTTGACAATTTAAAGGAAGAAAATCCAAAGAATAGATTTACTATAGGCATAGTAGACGATGTAACGCATACATCTTTAGATATAAAAGAAGAGATAAATACTGAACCAGAAGGAACTATTAGATGTAAATTCTGGGGCTTTGGTTCTGATGGAACTGTTGGAGCTAATAAGAGTGCAATTAAGATAATTGGTGATGACACAGATATGTATGCACAAGGATATTTTGCATATGATAGTAAAAAATCTGGAGGAGTTACAATATCCCACTTAAGATTTGGCCATAAACCAATTAAATCAACTTATTTAATTGATGAAGCAGACTTTATATCCTGTTCAAAACAATCCTATGTATATCAATATGATGTACTAAGCGGATTGAAAGATGGAGGAAAATTCCTTCTAAACTGTAATTGGGATAAGGACGAAGTAGGAGAAAACCTACCAGCTTCAATGAAGAGATATTTAGCAGAACACAATATAGATTTCTACACTATTGATGCAACAAAAATAGCTGAAGAAATTGGACTTGGTGGAAGAACTAATATGATTATGCAATCTGCATTCTTCAAACTCTCAGATGTTATACCAATAGATGAAGCTATAAAATATCTAAAAGATTCCATAGTAAAACAATATGGAAGAAAAGGTGAAGAAATTGTAAATATGAACCATAAAGCAGTAGATAGAGGTATTGAAGCTTTAGTTAAGATTGAAATACCTGAAAGTTGGAAAGATGCAAAAGAGGAAGAAACTACTGATAAAGAAGTACCAGAATTCATAAAAGATGTAGTAATACCAATGAACAGACAAGAAGGAGATAAACTTCCAGTTAGCACTTTTGTTGGTAGAGAAGATGGAGCATTCCCACATGGAACATCAGCATATGAAAAACGTGGTATAGCTGTTGAAGTTCCAGAATGGATAACAGAAAATTGTATCCAATGTAATCAATGTTCATATGTATGCCCTCATGCAGTTATAAGACCATTCTTATTGAATGAGGAAGAGAAGAAAAATGCACCTGAAACTTTTAAGACTAAAAAGGCAGTAGGTAAAGGCTTAGAAGGCCATGAATTCCGTATTCAAATATCACCATTAGATTGTACTGGCTGCGGAAACTGTGCAAATATATGTCCTGCAAAGGAAAAAGCATTGGTTATGAAACCATTTGATGAACAATATGAAGTACAATCAAAGAATTGGGATTATGCAATTAATAAGGTAGAGCCAAAAGAAGATTTAATAGCAGATACAACTCTAAAGGGAAGTCAATTTAAACAACCATTGCTACAATTCTCAGGTTCATGTGCAGGTTGTGGAGAAACACCATATGCAAAACTTGTAACTCAACTATTTGGAGATAGAATGATTTTAGCTAACGCTACAGGATGTTCATCTATTTGGGGAGCAAGTGCACCATCAACTCCATACTGTAAAAATAAAGAAGGCAAAGGACCAGCTTGGGCTAACTCCTTATTTGAAGATAATGCAGAATATGGATATGGTATGGCGATTGCAGTAAAGAAGATTAGGGAAAAACTTGAAAATCTAATGACAGAGTTTATTGAATTAAATATAGATGAAGATATAAATATGGCATTTAGTGCTTGGTTAGAAGGCAAAGATGATCCAAAGGCCTCCAAAGCTGCAACAGGGCTTATTATACCAAGATTGGATAGAAAACTTTCTAATGAAAGAGGAAATGAAATCCTTAAAGAAATAGCCGAATTAAAGGATTATCTAATTAAGAAATCTGTATGGATATTTGGCGG
>DHBY01000020.1 GCA_002398845.1 Firmicutes bacterium UBA4916
ATTTCTTTTTTTGGAACTACATCTTTATTTACATATAAAGGGTCTGCAATTAAATCATAAACGCTAAGTCTTGGATTTAAGGAAGAATAAGGGTCTTGGAATACTATTTGCATCTTCTTCCTCATATCTTTCATTTGATTTTTATTGTATTTTACAATATCTTCACCATTATATATAATTTCCCCAGATGTAGGTTCATGCAGCCTAAGTATAGCTCTTCCTGTTGTAGATTTTCCACAGCCTGATTCTCCTACAAGCCCTAATGTTTCACCTTTCATTACTTGAAAATTTACATCATCTACAGCATGTAATAAACCTTGTTTTGTATTAAAATATTTTTTTAAATGCTTTACTTCAAGTAGTGCCTTTCCCATTTTATTTCCCCTCCTTTATTTCTTTATCATATAAAAAGCAGGAAACAAAATGACCTTTTTCAACCTCAATTGTTTTTGGAATACTTTTCTTACATATTTCCATACATCGAGAACATCTAGGATGAAATCTGCATCCAGTTGGTAAATTGGCTGGGTCTGGTGGAGTTCCGGGTATAACATCTAACTTTTCCTTATCTTCATCTAAACTTGGTATTGAATTAAAAAGTCCTACTGTATAAGGATGAAGTGGGTTATTATAAAGTCTTTCTACATTACCATATTCTAATGAACTTCCAGCATACATTATTGCAACATAATCACAAGTCTCAGCTACTACACCTAAATCATGGGTAATAAGCAGCATGGAAGTGTTAAATTTATCCTTTAATTCCTTCATCAATTCCAAAACTTGGGCCTGAATAGTTACGTCTAATGCAGTAGTAGGTTCATCTGCTATTATCAACTTAGGATTACATGCTAATGCCATTGCAATAACAACTCTTTGTTTCATACCACCACTAAATTGATGTGGATAATCATCAAATCTTTCTTTTCTAATTCCTACTGTTTCCAACATCTCTTCAGCTTTTTTCCTCAATTCATCTTTTGCTAAGTTTTGGTGAAGTTCAATAACTTCCTGAATTTGTTCGCCAACTGTCATAATAGGATTTAATGAAGTCATAGGGTCTTGGAAAATCATTGATATCTTATTTCCCCTAATTGTCCTCATTTCCTTTTCACTTTTTTGTAATAAGTTTTCTCCCTCAAAATATATTTCGCCGCTGACAATTTTTCCTGGTGGATCTGGAACTAATCTCATAATTCCAAGAGCTGTTGTAGTTTTACCTGCACCTGTTTCGCCAACGAATCCTAGGGTTTCACCTTCCCTAATCTTTAAATTTAAATTATTTACTGCTTTATTAGCTCTTTCATCAGTATCATATTCTATACTTAAATTTTTAATTTCCAATAAATTCTCCATTTATACAACACCTCCTATTGCTTTAACTTTGGATCTAATGCATCTCTTAGTCCATCCCCTAAGACATTAAGGGCAAATATCGTTATAACTATCGCTAGACCTGGGAATATAGTCATATGTGGAAAATCACGAATATATGCACGTCCGCCTGAAAGCATAGCTCCCCATTCAGGAGTTGGAGGCTCCAGTCCTAAACCAATAAAGCTTAAACCAGCAGCATTTATTATTGCATATGCAACTCCTAGGGTAGCTTGTACTATTATTGGAGCTAAGCAATTAGGAATGATATGTTTAATAATTATTCTAAAATCCGATGATCCATTAGCTTTTGCTGCCTCTACATATTCACTGTCCTTTATAGATAGAACAGAAGATCTTACTATCTTGGCATAACCTGGAATAGCTGCAATTCCAACAGCTATCATTAAATTGGCTAACCCTGGTCCTAATACAGCCATAATAGCTATAGCCAATAATATATCAGGAAGGGATTGTATTATATCAATAACTCTCATTAAAATAGTATCGACTTTTCCCCCATAAAATCCTGCCACGGCTCCAATGGCAACACCTGCAATTAAAGCAATTCCAACAGATATAAATCCAACCTGTAATGAAATTCTAGAGCCATAAACAATACGGCTAAATATATCTCTGCCAAATTCATCTGTCCCAAATAAATGCTCTTTACTTGGTCCAGAAAACTGATCTTTTAAGTTATTTGTACTATAATCATAGGGTGCAATAAAGTCTGCAAAAATAGCAGTTAATACTAATAAAATAATAATTACTAATCCAAACATAGCCAACTTATTTTTCTTCATTCGATGAAATACATCTTTAACTTTCCTTAGTCCGCTGCCTTTTCTCTCATAAGATTCGGTTTCTTGATTTTTAATTAATTCTTCCTGCATATGCGATACACTCCTTTATGAAAATTGAGACTTAATTCTAGGATCTACAAATGAATACAATAAGTCTACTATAAGATTAACTATAGCAAAGGCAACTGCAACAAATAATATACATCCCATTACCATTGGTGTATCTCTCATCATAATGGAATCAACCATAAGTCTGCCAACTCCTGGAATAGAAAATATAACTTCTGTCATTACTGCTCCACCCAATAGCTGACCAAACTGAGTTCCTATTGTTGTTAAAATTGGAATCAAAGCATTGCCTAGCGCGTGTCTCATAATTACTACTTTTTCTTTTTGACCCTTGGCACGAACTGTACGAATATAATCCTGTCTAACAACTTCAAGCATACTAGATCTAGTCATCCTAGTAATAACTGACACAGATTGAGCAGCCAAGGCAATAGATGGTAATATCATCTGAGGCAATGTATCAAAGCCAGATGATGGTAGCCATCCTAAATGTACAGAAAACAATAAAATTAACAATAAGCCCAACCAAAATACAGGCATACAAATACCTAGAAGAGCAAAAACCATAGTTATATTATCAAACAAGGAATATTGTTTAACTGCCGAAATTATTCCAAAAGGTATACCTATTACTATGGCAATAATAATTGCAAACACAGCAAGTTTAAAAGTATATCCCGCTCTAGAAGCTATTTCTTCTACAACAGGAGTTCTAGAAATATATGAATCTCCTAAATCTCCATGTAAAACTAGATCCTTTAAAAATCGCCCGTAGCGGACAAGGAATGGATCATTAAGGCCCATTTCTTCTCTAAGTGCTGTTACTTCTTCTGGAGATGCATTGGTTCCTAAAATATTTCTAGCTGGGTCACCAGGGCTAAGTTCCAGTAAACCAAATACTATAAAGCTAACGCCAATGATGACAGGAATTAAAAGTAGTATCCTTTTTACTATATATTTTGCCATTATGCTAGTTCTCCTTTCTTTCAATAAGAATTTATGAATAAATTGAGAGGATTTTTCCTCTCAATTTATTCGTTCAAATTTATTTTTTAAAAGTAATTGGATATAAACGATGGTATCCAAATGGAGTAAGTTCTATATTTTCAATATCATTTCTTGCTCCAATAACGATTTCACTATTATATAAGAATACAGCAGGAGATAAATCCATAACTCTTTCCTGAAGATCCTTATATACTTGTTCTCTTTCTGGTCCATCTAATGTTCTACGTCCTTTAATAATTAAATCGTCAACTTCAGGGTCATTAAGGAATGCATAGTTTCCTCCAGGTCCAGCCATTGATGAGTGGAAACAAGGATATACTACCATATCTGGGTCAGGTGAATCTGAAATCCATGATATCATAAACAAATCATGTTGCCCACTTTCTAGTTTTTCAATGAAAGCACTCCATTCCAAAACTTCAACAGTTACATCAATACCAATTTGCTTTAAATCTTCTTTTATTATAGTGGCAGCGTCAATTCTTTCTTGTCTATCATTGGTAGTTATTGTCAATGATAAACCATTTTCATATCCTGCTTCTTTTAATAATTTTTTTGCTCCTTCTATATCTTTCTTATTAGGCTCATTTTCTTCAGCAAGAGAATACTTTATAGTCGATGTATATGGAGCTGATGCAGGCTTGCCTACGTCTCTCCAAATAGCGCCTACAATTTCTTCTACATCAATTGCTTTTGAAATTGCTTGTCTAACTTTTATGTCATTAAGTGGTTCTTTTTGAGTATTCATTCCCATATATAAAGTTCCATAGTCTGGAGTTCTAAATAATTGAAGGTCGTTATTTCCCTCTATTCTGCTAACATCATTAGGAGAAATATCGTATGCAATATCAACTCCACCAGTTTCTAGCTCAATAACTCTATTTGTAGCCTCTGGGATTACTCTAACTTCCAAAGTGTTAAATTCTGGTTCTTTTCCATAATAATCATCAAATTTTGTTAATTCCATTTTGTTAGATTTTGACCAACTCTTAAGTATAAATGGACCTGTCCCAACAGGATTCCTTGAATAATTATCTCCTGCTTCAGTAACAGCCTTTTCATTAACTATAAATGCTGCAGGGTGACATAAAGCAGCTATTATACCTGCATTTGGTTCCTTTAATGAAAATTGGAAAGTATAATCATCTACAGCTTTTAAGCTATCTGGATCTATATCTCCAAATATATGTGCAACTGCTGGAGCTTCAATAGCTCTCTTAAATGTAAATACAACGTCGCTTGCTTTTAGTTCTTCTCCATTTTGAAACTTTACACCTTCTTTTAGATGAAAAGTATATGTTAATCCATCTTCAGAAGGTTCATAGCTTTCTGCTAAACTTGGTTCTATATTACCTTCCATATCGATTTTTACAAGGCCATCATAAACTTGGGCCATAATATTGCCTGAAAATGAATCATTGTTTTGAACTGGGTCCATGGTAATTGCATCACTTGAAGTTGCGATTACTAATTTATCTCGAGCCTTAGTTGGTTCGCCAGTTGACTCACCAGTTGATTCATTATTTGTTTCTTTTGGTGTTTCTTTTCCACCCCCACATGCTGTTAATACCAAACTTAATATTAGCATCATTGATATTAGCACTAGGCCTTTTCTTTTCATTTTTTATACCTCCCTTTAGTTTAGATGTTTTATAAACTTAAATGATGACTGTCCCATAGATTATCTAAATGCAAACAAAATATTTAATTCTATAGCAAATATAGCGGTAACAATAAAATAGCTTTGCTATAAATGTAATCTCCTAGTAATCCATATGTAACCGTAAAGCTATATGCTATGGGATTATTATTGA
>DHBY01000003.1 GCA_002398845.1 Firmicutes bacterium UBA4916
AGATGTGGCCTATTTGACGCTTACGTTTATAAAAAATATGAAAAATAATAAAAGTGGGACAAGGAGAGCAATTCTCCTTGTCCCACTTTTATTCCTAAACAAGTTAGTTTCTACTTCAACTTATCCGTATAAACCCCAAATACCTGCTTTTTTTCCAATCTTTTTCTAGTGCCTTTACTATTTATATCATATACATAAGTTAAGGTTCCTTTTTCTTTCATTTTCTTTGGTAAATCAGTTTTTGCTCTTTCTTTGTCCATAGCTAATGCGGATATATGATGTCTATCTATAAATTCTAAAATAACTTCATCAGAATAATCTTTATCTTGTATATTTAATATGATATTTTTATACTTTCTTGATGCTACTGGGTGATATTCTTCGAACTCATATACTTCGGGGATTATTCTTTCTTTTACCAGGCCAAATTCTTCTAATATTTTTATGAATATTTCTGTGTTATCCTCCTTGGCTCTAGCTACTATATATGAGCCTTTGTTGTCCTCTAGCCATTTTGCCAAATCTTCAAAAGGAGTATTATCACCTAGTACTAGTTTTCCATCTTTATTTAGCTTTAAATCCACTGCCATTGTACTATAGCCTTCTTTAAAAGCTTGGTCTATATCTTCTATAGTACTATCTGTTTCCTTTATTACCTTATCCATTAATACTTCAGTGGAAACTAGCTTGTTTAAATTTATCTCCCCATCTCCTTCTATCATATCCTTAAGGAGATCTCTCTTTAGTATAAAATCCGATTTATTTATTTCTTCTATCGCTTTTTCATAACATTCTCTATATTGACTTGGATCTACTGGTTCTCTATTTTTAAGTTTAAAGGCCCTGCTATTTTCAAATATTCCATCTCTGGACATATCCAATAATATTTCGTCATTTATAATGGAACCTTTCAAAGCATAAGTTTGAGGTGCTACTAAAGACTCACCTTCATAATTCACTAAATCCCTACCAAACATTAGACCTTTTTCATCTTGAAGTCCCATTATATTTAGTATTGTTGGCATAAAATCTAATTGGCTGCCTACCTTAGATATGGTTTCATTGATATCTTCTCCTGGAACATGGATTATAAGGGGTATATTCATCATTTGGTCTAAATCATAATGATGACCTAGATAATCTGTCATTAACTCTTCTATTGGTTTGTAGACACTGGATATCGCAAAATGGTCACCGTATAGGGCAATTACAGTATTATCATATAAACCTGATTCCTTTAACTCGTCTATAAACTGTCCTAGAGCTTTATCTGTATAATGAACAGCTTGAAGATATCTGCCTAAAATAGTATCTTTATGTTCATCCCTTATATTAAGAACCTGATATTTTTCTGGCATATTAAATGGGTTGTGACTAGTTAAAGTAATAAGAAATGCATGGAATGGATTGTCATCTACATTGTCCAATTCCTTTAAATAATCCATAGATTGTTTAAAAAATTCCTTATCGGTTATTCCAAAGCCTATGGCTTCTGTTATATCAAAATCCTCTTGGCTTACGAAACGCTCAAATCCTTGATTTTTATAAGCTTTTTCCCTATTCCAAAATTCCTTCTCAAAGCCATGAAATGCCCATGAAGTATAGCCATTATCCCTTAATACCCAAGGTAATCCATAGAAAGTATTTTCCTCATATTGAGTATAAGTTGGTTCTTCCATAGATGGATATAGAGAGTTGTTGGATACAAATTCTGCATCGGAGGTGTTTCCTCTACCTATTAATTGATAGTATTTATCAAAATAAATACTACCTTTCTCATTTATCAGTTTATTTAAATTTGGAGTTATTTCTTGTCCATCATAATAGTGGTTGATTGCAAAGTTTTGTAATGCTTCTACTTGAATTACTATTAAGTTTTTACCTTTTCCTATGCCTGTGTATCTACCTGATTTCAAGTAGGTTCTTTCCTTTAACTCATCTAAATCCTCTTGGGTAAATACTCCTACACCCTCGGCTATTTTCTCTTCTCCCATTATCGTTTTTTTAATATCCTTTGCGTGATAGGTATATAGTTCTTGATTGGTGATTGGTCCAAATAGTTCTATACTGCTTAGGAAAGTTAAAACAACAACAAGTATAAGGGCAATGCCAGAAGGTACTCCCCATCTTATATATTTACTGTATTTTTTGTTTTTTTCAATTATCTTGGCCTTTTTCTTCTTTGAGTATATCATTAAAAAAGGAATATCAATTAGAAATAAAAAGTTTGTAAAGGTAAATATGGATTTGACACTATCCCCTACTGCTGCCACTTGGTTTAATTGTTTTAACATCTTTATAGATGGCAAGGCATTAAAATAAGTATAGTACATAACATCGGCAAACATAATAGCTGACATAATGTTGTAGAAAGAAAATGCTAAAGTCTGCTTCTTTTTGTTATTACTAAAATAAATTAGGGTAAAAAAGAATAGGGTTATTAGTGTACTGATTAAAAATATTATAGGTCCATTGTATCTAACCTTTGTTATATTCATGAACAAAAGAATTTTTAATACTAATAATATTGTAAGCAACATATTTATTCCCCCAACTAAATTTAAGTTTCTATTATATTATTAATTTACACTAATATAGAAAAGGTTGCAAGTTTTTAGCCCAAATCACCCAATTCGTATATTGGAAAAAATGCTAAATAGTAGTATAATGAGAAAGTGTATATTTTGTCTCATTACTTGTCCTAAATTACATTGAAAGGAGCTAACTTATGAAATTTAAAACAAAAGATTTAGTTACAGCTGCAGTTTTATTGGCTTTAGGTATTATTCTTCCTATGATAATACATATGAGCGGGATTAATGGTGCTATTTTTCTTCCTATGCACATTCCAGTTTTAATTTCAGGATTTTTATTAGGACCAGCCTTAGGTTTTATTGTTGGTATTATTTCCCCTATTATTAATAATTTTATTACTGGTATGCCCCCTGTTCCAACTCTTTGGATTATGTTGGTTGAATTAAGTATATATGGCCTTGTATCAGGCTATTTATATAGGAAGGTCAGAATGACTTTAATACCTTCTTTAATTATTAGTATGATTGTTGGCCGCATTGGAGCAGTTTTAATGGTGACTATCCTAGGGCTAGGGTTTGGAGTACCCGTACCCCCAGTAGATATATATATCAAAGGCATTACATTGACTGCTTTACCAGGAATTATTATTCAAATAATACTAATACCTATGATCATCAAAGCTTATGAGAAAAATAATAGTTCTGGTTCTATAAGATGGTAATATGCTTAAAAATAACTTCTCTTTTTGGTGCCTGGCACCAAAAAGAGAAGTTATTATTAAAATATAGTCGATTAGCTTGTTATTTTTTAGAATTCGGGTTTGTTAATTAAATACTAATTTTCTTTTTACCATTTCCGTTACTGTAAAGCTTGCTACGTCTTCTGCAAAGGAGCCTGTGCCAAAGCCTGCATCGTAGCCTAGTTCCTTTGCTAATTCGTGGGAGATTCTTGGTCCTCCACAACTTAGGATTACTCTATCTCTAATGCCTTCGGCTTCTAGTAGCTCTACTAATTGGGTTAAGTTTGGAATGTGAACGTCCTTTTGGGTTACTACTTGAGATACTAGTATGGCATCGGCATTTAGTTCTATGGCTTTTGCTACTAGTTCTTCATTAGGGACTTGACTACCTAAATTGTAGGCATCAATTCCTTCATATCTTTCTAAGCCAAAATGCCCTGCATAACCTTTCATATTCATTATAGCATCTATGCCTACAGTGTGAGCATCAGTACCAGTACAGGCCCCTACTATAATTACATCCCTTTTAATATGGGTCTTTATATATTCTTCTACTCCTTCTTTTTTCATTACATCCACATCTACTTTTGGTACTTCTATTTTAGAATAGTCTACTGTGTGAATACATTTACCATAGAGTATAAAGTAGGTATAGCCTACGCCTAAATCCTTAGAATACACTACGGAAGGCTCTTCTAATCCCATCTTTTTAGCTAAACTACGGGCTGCTTCTGCTGCTTCATTACCATAAGGTACAGGTAAGGTGAAGCTAACTTGAACCATACCATCATTTAATGTATCTCCATAAGGCTTTACTTTAGTTAAATCAACCTTTGCAATTTCAGTCATTATCTACCACCCCCAACCATTAACTGGATGAATGGGTTAAAGTATCCCTCTGCTTTTTTAACTACTCCATCTAATCCTTTGCCACCGGTCCTTGACCTTTTTACTCCACCAAATTTGCCTTGTTCTATAGTTGGAAATAAGCCTTCTCTTGCTATTTGGTTGAGTAATTTTTCGGCATTTTCTAGAACTAAAGCTGCTCTATTTTGGATGATGCCTCCCTCTTTAAACCTTATTTCATCCCCTAAGTTCCTAGCATTGTTGAATATATATTGGGCATTTTCTATAGATAAATATCTATCATGAAGATGAGGAGTATGAATTGCCTCTGTTAACATTCCAAGTAGCTGGATGCCTTGCCCTGTCATTATGGATACCATATTGAACAATGCATCTTGTATATGCCCCATAAATATATTTCCTGTCATATATTTAGTTGGCGGCATATATTTTAGTGGAGCGTTGGGGAATATCTCTCTTGCCATTTGTGCTTGGGCTAATTCATATAAGAATCCATTTTCTAGGGATGGGTCCATTTCAAAAGCATGACCTAAGCCCATTTGCTCTTCTGGAATTCCCGCTTTTAATGCAAATTGCTCATTTATAAATTGGGAGGCTAATACGGTATGAGCAGCTTCTACTGCATCATCTGTAGTAAGATAATTGTCCTCTCCTGTATTTATGATTATGCCTGCATAGCCATTGATTACCCTAGAGAAATATTGGTCTACTAAAGTTCTTTGCATATTTATATCTCTAAATAATATACCGTATAGGGCATCATTTAACATCATATCCAATCTTTCCAAGGCTCCCATAGCAGCTATTTCTGGCATACATAATCCTGAACAATAGTTACAAAGCCTAATATAGCGTCCTATTTCTTCTCCTACTTCGTCTAAGGCTCTTCTCATTAGTCTAAAGTTTTCTTGAGTAGCATAGGTACCACCAAATCCTTCTGTTGTGGCACCATAGGGTACATAGTCTAGTAAGGATTGACCTGTAGTTCTAATTACTGCTATTATATCAGCACCTTGACGGGCTGCTGCTTGAGCTTGAACTATGTCCTCATAAATATTTCCAGTGGCTACTATTACATAAATATATGGTTTTTTGCCTTCTCCTAAGGTTTCGATTAACTGAGATCTTTTATTTCTATTTTGTTTTATTTTATCTACGGTTTCTTCTGCCATTTCAAATATAGTGTCTTGAATTTTTTCTTCCTTGGCAGCTGATAGATGGGTTATATCTATTTCTCCCTTAGATATCTTTTCAGCTATTCTTTGGGGAGTGCCTCCTGTTTGGACTATAGCATTGCCTATCCAATAGGCAGCTCCCTGTTCTAGCCCTCCGCCTTCTATAATATTGTCAATTAAAACATTTGGTAGAGGTTTGTCTATTTCATCTACATCATCTACACCTAATAGTCTTGCAACAGTTCTCTCTGTAGATATGGTAGTGTGGTCATCTATAAAATTTTGTACGTTTTCAGCTATTGATTTAGCTGCATTTCTTGAACTATCTATTAAATTTTGGTCAAGATTTAATTTGCTCAAAAATATCACCCTTTCTGATCAATTCACAATGCACGATGCACAATTACTGCGGTCGCCATTACATTTGTGAATTATCCGCATTTTCTTGAGGATTTTTTAAGTTTTTTTCTGCTAAATTTATTATTTCTTTATGGAGGCCCATCATCCTTGCTATGTTTAATGCTTCTTTTGGGGGTTGATCGTGATTTTTTACTTTTTTTAGGCGGTAATCCATGTGTTTATTTATTATCTCTATTTTGTCTTCATCAATTATCTTAAGTTCTTTGTCTAACCTTTTAAAATCCATTTTAGATAAGCCTATTACCTGTAGATGTTCTATCCCTTCTGTGCTACCAATATTATCATAATGAGTGGTTAGCAAAGTAATGGAGTTTTTGTCCTTTAAATATTCTACTACAGCCTTAGAGATGGCATAGCCTTCTTCTGGATTGGTGCCTCTAGCTAGTTCATCTATGAGGATTAGACCTCTATCGTTAGATTTTACTACTGCTTCTTGAATTAATTTTATTTCTCCTCCGAAGGTTGATAGACCTTTGTCTGTAGACTGTAAATCTCCTATGGATGTTTTAATAAATTGATTTAATCCTAAACTCATGTCTTTAGCTGGAACCATTAATCCGTACTGAGCCATAGCCGTTAATAGTCCTACTAATTTTAGGCTAACGGTTTTGCCTCCCATATTGGCTCCTGTAATACAGGTTACTCCTTCCTTTAATTCTAAAGAAATAGGGGTAAATTTTAATCCCTTTGAATTTAAGCGTTCCTCTACTCTTGGATGTCTTCCTTCTATTATGCTTATACTTTTGTTTTTAATGATTTTAGGTTTAACCCCATCCATATCTAGGGCAAAGTGAGCCTTTCCTAATATAAAGTCTATTTTCCCAATACTAGCCATGTTTTTAAATAAACCTTTAGAGTTTTTACCTATTTCTTTAGATAGAATTTCTTTTATCCGATTTTCCTCTTTTTCCTCCTGGTCCTTTAAGATTAGATGACACCTTTCTAATAGAGCCGTTTTATCCGTTGGTTTTAAGGAATATTTAATATTTAAATAAGTTTCGGAAACATATATTAAATGATTTGATGATTCTATTAGTTCTACTAATTTTTTATCATCTTTGGAAACCACTAGAGTCCCATCAGGTCTTAGGCGTATATTTAATTGCTCTTCTATTATTTTTTTAAAGTGTTTTTTATCCCTTTTTATTTCCCTTTCTATTTCCCTTTTGCTTTGTCTAATTATTTGTAATTCTTCAGAATAAGAATCATATATATAAAAGGTAGAAATCCCTGTAGCTTCAGGGTCTAGTAATTTTTCTAAATTTTCCATAGGATAAACTTTCATATCATTCCATAGGGGGATATGGTGTTTATTTAATAGACGATATAAATCCCTGATTAGATGTAAGAAATTTTTTATCTCGAATAGTTCTACCTCTGAAAGGATGCCCCCCGCCCTTGCCCTTTTTACGGTGTATCGTAAGTCCTTTATATGGTAGAGTATATTCCCAATTTCCCTCATGAGATATCTGTCCCTAGCATAAACCATATAGGTTTCCACCTTTTCTAATTCCTCCATAAGCTTTTCTTCTTCACCTATGATGAAGGGTCTCATCTTGTCCTTGTACATCTTTCCATAGGGGGTTTTAATATTTATTTTATTTAATACATATTGAAAATCCAAAGATTTTTTTGTTAACTCATCCATGAATACCATATTGCTCACCACCTAAAACTACATCTACTATAGGAATATCTTTAATATAATATCTCATCTTTCCTAATAAATTATCTGGCTCAAAATAATAGCCCTGTGGTGCATAAGGATTTACAGTTATGGCCGCTAAATTAATTGGGTTTAATACCTTTACGCTTATGCCTTTTTTTATGAATTTCAACCAATCCTTAGCCCCAATAAATATTTTGGTCCCATCGGTAACCACTATATCTATATTTTTATATTTTCTTGTTGAATTTATTAAGTCTTCTACTGTATTTTTTACAAGGGAACTGGGGATCACCACATATTTGGAATTATCCTCTATATGATCCCCTATGATATGGCCACAGTTTAAAGCTGTCTTAATATTAATAGGTTTAGTATTTAAATACTTGTCTATTATAGCTATTTGCCCTTTATATATGGTTTCTTGAATAACTTCCCTTGCTATATAATCTCCTATGGGAGGAAGATTAAACAAATTTACCATGTGTATAGTTTCCTCTATAACTTTATTTATATCTCTACTTAAAACTGCCCCAGTAGATAGAATTGCAGCATCAGCTATTGAGGGAGCTGCTGATGCTCTTCTATCCAAAGCCCCATCTATAATCACTAGCTCCGCCCCTAATTTTAGCATTAGACCTGATACCTTTTTTATCTCATTTACAGTCTGGGGCCCGGCTATTTGGATATATCCACTATTCCTTACTCGGCCTATGATTATTTCTCCTAAAGGCGTTCTATAGTCGGTTACATAGATTATTTCTACTGTTGCATCGCTTAGGGATAACATTTCTGTGGTAGTAGCTATTATAGTACCTACTTCAGCAAATATCTTTGGCTTTTCTGTTTCAGTAACTACATCTATGGACTCACCATCTCTACCAGTAGAAATAATGCCCAATGTTATGTCTTCCTCTATGGCCTCATAGATTAAATGGTTTAAAGCTACAGTTTTACCACTATTTTTAGCCATACCTACTATGGATATTGTTTTGTATTTATTGTATACGGTATTTAATAACACTATAGAGCCTCCTTCAAACGCCAGTGACACAAGGGGACGGTTCTCCTGTGCCTTATTGCAACACAGGAGAACCGTCCCCTTGTGTTGTTAGTTATAAGATTCAGCTATTATCCCTCTATTTCTTCTCTCTAAATTTTTAGGTTCCATGGCTTTTACTTCTGGGCCTTGGAGTAATGCTGATACACCTGTTGCGTTCTTTTCTCTTTCTCCTCTACATACTGGGCAGTTACATGGTTTCTCTACAATCTGTGGTTCTGTGTATGTAGTTATAACTCCTTCATAGTTCCTTAAGGCCACTTTAGTTGGGGATTGGCTTATTAAATATTGCGGCATTACTGGAATTTTGCCTCCACCTCCAGGTGCATCCACTACAAAGGTTGGTACTGCAAAACCTGAAGTATGTCCTCTTAATGATTCAATGATCTCTATACCTTTGGATACTTTTGTTCTAAAATGCTCAATTCCCATGGATAAATCACATTGGTAGATATAATATGGCCTAATTCTCATCATCACCAATTTTTGAACTAAATCCTTCATTATATAGGGGCAATCGTTAATCCCTCTTAGTAATACAGATTGATTTCCTAGAGGAATACCTGCATCTGCCATCTTTCTAGCTGCTTCTTTTGAATCTTCGGTGATTTCCTTTGGATGATTGAAATGGGTGTTTAGCCATATTGGGTGATATTTCTTCAGCATATTTACTAAGTCATCGGTAATTCTCATAGGCATAACTACAGGAGCTCGACTGCCTATTCTGATTATCTCCACATGAGGGATTTCCCTTAATTCTTTTATGATATATTCTAATCTATCGTCAGATACAAGTAGTGCATCTCCACCTGATAATAGTACATCTCTAATTTGGGGTGTGTTTCTTATATATTCAATTCCCTTTTCTATTCTATCCTTTGGTGCCTCCGAATCATGCTGTCCTGCAAATCTTCTTCTAGTACAGTGCCTGCAATACATTGAACATTGGTCTGTTATTAGGAATAGTACTCTGTCTGGATATCTATGGGTAAGTCCTGGTACTGGTGAATCTACATCTTCTGCTAATGGGTCTTCCATATCTGCAATGCTTTCGTGAGTTTCCATTATGGTTGGTACTGCTTGCATTCTAATGGGACAACTTGGGTCATCTGGGTCCATTAGAGACGCATAGTATGGGGTAATCCCCATTCTAAATTTTTTTAAAACTTGGTTTATTTCATTTTCTTCTTTCTCCGTTATATTGATGACTTTTTTTAGAGTTTCTACATCGGTGATTCTATTTTTAACTTGCCATTGCCAGTCATTCCATTGGGTGTCGGTTACATCTTTCCACAATTCTATATCCTTATAGGATCTCATGAAATTCCCCCCGATTATTCAATTGACAATTGCCTAAGCGTATAATTCCTCGAAAATATCTCTTAAGGTTTCGCTTTCCCTCATTAATTCTAGACTTATGGCTGCGTGGTCTTTGGTGTATCCGTTTCCAATTATCATGGTTATGTCTTTTCCTACTCCTTCTGCTCCTAAGGCTGCTTTTGTAAAATTTGTTGCCATGCTGAAGAAATATACTATTCCTTTATCTTTTGTAATAAGTATACTGGCCATTTCTGTATTTGGTATATTAACGGTGTTTATTACTATGTCTGCCATTTCTCCGTTGGTTATTTTGCTTACCTTTTCAAGTAGTTCTACAGCATTGGTAGCGTTTGCCTTAATATAATAATCTGCTAAATTAGCCCCCTTCACCCTTCTTATGGTTTCATTTCTGGAGCCTACACATATAACTTTTCCTGTAACTCCTGCTCTTTTCTTGGCTTCATATAAGCAAAGCATACCGGATTTACCTGTTCCCCCTATGACTACAACCGTATCCCCAGGTTTAACTAATTTTGCCGTTTGAGCTGGTGCCCCTGCTACATCTAGTACAGATAATGCCAAGTTTTCTGGTAAATCATCAGGTAATACTGAATATATGCCAGATTCAAATAATATAGCCTTTCCTTTTATATCTACTTGGTCTACGTCTTTTCTCACTTCCAAAAATTCATCAATTCTAAGAGGTGTTAAAGATAATGATACTAATGTAGCTATTTTATCCCCTATTTTTAGGTCAGTTTTTCCTTCTAAAGCTAGCCCTATTTTTTCAACAGTTCCTATTAACATACCACCAGAACCTGTTACTGGGTTTTGATGTTTTCCTCTTTCTTCTACTATGCCTTTCATGATTTTTTTAATCTCTTCAATATTCCCATTGGCTTGTTCTTTGATTTGAGTAAAACTTGCTGAGTCAATATTTAAAGTTTGTACATCGATTAATATCTCGTTGTCGTAGATTTCCATATTATTATCAATTTTTAATGCTGGCTGAGGTAATACTCCTCTTGGTTCAAGTACCCTATGAGTGCCATATGGGCATCCTCTCTTCATTTTTAATTCCCCCTTAAAATTTATTGCTATTTACTAAATAATGCAAATTTTATGCCAAATTTTTAAAATACAGAAAAGGCTGAAAATTGGGGTTCTAGTTAAAATTATAACAAAGTTTGAATTTATCTGCCCATTTTTAAGCATCATATATGATAAATAACCTTCCTAAATGGTGCCTGGCACCGTTTAAGAAGGTTATTGTGATTATTTTAGATTATATTTAGTTATTTTGTATTGTAGTGTCTGGCGAGGAATTTTTAATAAATCTGCTGTGTGGCTAATATTGTAGTCTGTTTCTTCTAGGCCTTTTAATATTAGATTTCTTTCTGTTTCTTCTAAAATTTCTTTTAAGGAAGATTCGACTAAACCTTTCCCTTTGTTATTATATCTTTGGAATTTTGCTGGTAGATGCTCAAGTTCTATGGTTTCTACATCGTATATGCTCATTATTCCTTCTATTACATTTTCCAATTCCCTTACATTGCCCTCCCAAGAATATATGTTAAATATCCTCATTACTTCATCTGATACTCCCCTAAAGGATTTTCCTAATTTTCGATTGAACTTTTTTATAAAGTAGTCGGTAAGTATTGGAATATCATCTTTTCTTTCTTTAAGGGGAGGTATATTAAGGCTAATTACATTTAATCTATAGTATAAATCTTTTCTTAGGAGCTTGTGTTTTATTGCTTCTTCTGGTGATATATTGGTGGCTGTTATTATCCTTACATCTACATTTATGGTTTTAGTATC
>DHBY01000081.1 GCA_002398845.1 Firmicutes bacterium UBA4916
CATATCTAAATATTCTCTAACTAATCCTTCTCTATCATCACTTTCTAAAGCATCCACTTGGGCTGCATTTGCAAACTCTTCAGCCTTATTACTTAATATTAAAGATTGACCCTGATGGTAATATTCCATTACTTCAGACCAAACTTGGTCCACATCATCTATATCCCAAGGTTTTAATTTAGTATCTCCTGGAGTCTTAACTGGCCAAAACCTACGCCCACCAGTAATATCCCTTAAAAATCCTGCTTCTTGATTTGTGGTGCCTACAATAATACACTGTCTTGGATGGTCTTCTACTGAGTATCCATAACTTGCTCTAAACTTATCGTCTTGCCTTGATAAAAAAGACTTTAATGTCTCTTCATCAATTTTTCTAATTCCAGCCAGTTCTCCAATTTCAAGTATCCAATAACCTTGAAGTTTTTCAGCTGCAGTTTTATCCCTCATATCCGAAATGGAAAGGGAATCACTAAAGAACTTTCCACCTAGCTTTGAAAATAGAGTACTCTTTCCTATTCCTTGTGGCCCATTTAAAACTAGAACTGTATCAAATTTAATTCCTGGATTCATGGTTCTTGCTACTGCTGCAACTAGTGTCTTTCTCGTTGCTTCTCTGGTGTAGATATTATCTTCCGCTCCTAGATATTTAACTAATAGGGTATCTACTCTTTTAACACCATCCCATTTTGGAAGATTTAATAGATACTCCTTTACTGGATGACGTGACCTTTCAACGGCTACTTTTAATACAGCCTCCTTAAGCTTTCCTGGTGCATAAAGGTTATAGTTTAAATCAATATATCCAGCAAGAGATGCTTCATCAGTTTTATTCCACCCAGATTTTAATCTTTTCCAAGGAACATCTCCTTCTACATCAACACCTTCTCGAAGTTCGTTATAAAAGATACTGTTAAGTTGTGGATCATGTCTTAATATTAGAATTATATTAGTAAGGGTATTTTTAAGCTCTCCCTTATTATTAATTTCAAGGTTTACTTGCCAATCTTCCTCATTAAAATCCTCACTAGCTGAAGCCATCCTTTCACTAGCTATAGTCTTTTTAACCTCTAAATCCTCCCTAGCTAAATCCTGCATAGAAAGATAAGATGGTAGCTTATTTACTGGTGTTCTTTCCTTTGCCTCTTCATCTAATTCACCGAACTTATGAAGTCTTACAAGGTCAAAAGCATTACATAGTTTGCCACTAATGGGGTCGGTGCCGTGGTGTGAATATGCAAAGTCTCCATTTTCATATATAACTAATCCACCTGCAGATGATCCTGGAATATAGGTGTAACGATTAGGGTTTTCACAAGGTGAGTATATATCAGATAAAAACTTCTCAATTACATCAACTACAGAGTATGTCCTACAAAAGGCACCTACTACTCCTGGCTTTTCTTTAGGGTCCCCTTGTCTTTCTGCTAATCTCTTTCTATTCTCTTTGGTCCTTGAACTTTCAGGCCAGAAGGAAGAGTCTCTCCAATCCTCATACCTTGCAAGTATTTCATCTGGATCTACCCATTCTTCATCTAATACTTTAAAAATAAACTCTCCATCAGAAGAAGTTGATGGCCAATACATCAATCTATGTGGCTCATAGGTAGTATCATCAAAGAAATCTATGCCTAAATTTGCTGCAATTCTTCTTGATACTGCTCCATATTCATCAGAAGTTACTGCCCTTTTTAGTGGAATAACAAGTCTTAATCTTGGAGCTTTAGGACTGTGACTGTGAGTAGAATACATTACACACCCATATCCAAACATGGTCTCAACACCTGCCCATAAATCTCCCTTAACAAAGTCAGCATCAAGTGTTACAATTTGCCTCCAAACTACATTATCAGCTTTTCTTCTGCCTTCCTTTAAAGTTCCACCTACAAAACCACCTACATCTTTTACTTCATCTTTCTTAGATTTAGATAGCTTCTTGTATTCTTCATAGGTTTCATATGTTCTAGTTGTGCTGCTTAATTTCTCTACTAACTCCGACCATAGCATCTCTCGATTCTTCCAGTTCATTTCTTTTCTACTTCTACCTGTAGCAATGGTAAGAACTCCATCATGTTTTAATTTAGGTTCTTTAAGCTTATATGGCTCTTGCATATTTACTCACCTCTTTCTTAAGGCCCTTCTTTGCTCCTTCTATGTCTCCAGCTAATGCCTGACCTCGTAAGGTTTTAATGGTTTGTCTTGGAAAAATTCCCCTATAGTCTTTTAGAAGTTTTATAAACTTAATGGTTTCCCTATTCATCCAAAGGTTCACACCTTTCATTAAACCTTCTTACTATAATCCCTAGTGACTTAGCCCTTTCAATTTCATTAAGCATTCCCACAGAGATTTTATCTCCAAAGGCCCATAGTTCATCACATATATTTAAAAGTTCAAGCCCCATATCTATTCCTGCGTTTCTTTCCTCTTCATCCTCGTCATCTAAAAACTGAGTAAAGATGGTATGAGGTGCCAAGGGAATACCACCCTTGACATAGACATACCTTGAATAGCCAATAGCTTTATTTATATTCCTTTTAACATCTCCCCTTAAGGGAGAACATACATAGATAATTGGTTTCACTAATATCACCTTCCTCTTTAGGTAGGTCGTATTTCATGACCCACCTAATCTTTTTTATAGTGATCACTCTCAAAGGCTTCAGCCCTTAGTGGAAGTCCTGGAGCCCAAGGGATATCAAACCCCATAATTTCCTCCACTTCTTCTAATGAGCCATTATCCTTTGGAACATCTAATATCACTTCATCATGAACATGAAATACAATCCTATATCCGTACTTTTCAAGCCTTAGCATAGATTCAGCTAAACAGTCCCTTGCTATGGCTTGTATAATATTCTCTGTTAATTTTCCTCCATAGGTGTCAATGCGACCCCACTTCATTCCTTCTATACCTTCATAAGTTAATTTATCTTTATTAAATCTTTCATCTATTTCAATCCTGGGCCTTACATAGGCAAGGCTTCTGCCAGAGGGTAGTCTTATAAATAGCACTCCTGATTTAAAGTAGAACTTGAGACCGTATTGCATACTAACTACAGTTCTTTCCTTAACTGCTTTAATTGCAGCACTTTCTACATCCCACCAAAGTCTAACTATATTTGAATTGGACTTTCTCCAAGCAGATACAAGCTCAGGTAGTTCTTCTTCACTAAGTCCCATATCTATTGCACCCATAGCCTTTAAGGCACCTTTACTTCCTCCATAACCTAAGGCCAACTCTGCAATCTTTCCTTTCTGTCTTAAGACGCTGCCTTTATGAATTTCTTCTACAGGAACTCCAAACATCTGAGATGCTGAAGCTTCATATATCTTTCCATGAGAATTAAACACATCCATTCGCCATTTCTCTCCTGCAAGCCAAGCTATAACTCTAGCTTCTATAGCACTAAAGTCTGCTACTATGAATCTTGAATTAGGAGAAGGTATAAAGGCTGTTCTAATAAGCTGAGATAGAACATCTGGTACTGAATCGAAGAGTAGTTCTAGTGTTTCATAATCTCCAGCTAGAAGAAGTTCCCTTGCTAAATCCAAATCATTCATATCATTTCTCGGAAGATTGTGAACTTGAACTAATCTTCCTGCCCATCTACCAGTTCGATTTGCTCCATAAAACTGCAGTAATCCTCGTATTCTTTCATCCTTACACATGGCTCTTTCCATAGCTTCATATTTCTTAACTGAAGTCTTGGACATATCTTGCCTTAACTCTAAAACCCTTCTTACTGTAGGATCATCAACTTCTTCTAGTAACTCTGCTACTTTTGCTTTGGATAGACTTTTCACTTCAATATCATGTTTAGCTTTAAGCCAAGTCTTTAGCTGGGCTGGACTATTAGGATTTTCAAGTTCTGTTAACTCTATGGCTTCGTCTAATAATTCCTTTTGGTAGATTTCATAGCAGTGTATTGCATTTTCTACTAATTCTTTATTCACTCTAACTCCACCATCATTAATTCTTTGGTCTAAAAACCATAGCTTTAACTCTTTATCTGTCATAGGGTAGTTCTCTAATCTTTTACGAATAGACCTTTCCACTTCCACGTCTTGCTTACAATATGCTTTGAATGTTTCCCACTTATTCTTATCATGATGAGGAAGATTTCTAGTTCTTCCCCCATTAGCTTTAGTAGGCTTACAGGGAATTGAGAAGTATCTAATTAGTGCTTTCCCTTCACTCATCTTTTGCTGTTCTAGATTTAAACACCTAGCCACACCTGCTAAACTGGTAGGAAGGCCTAAAGTTAATGCGTGGGCCATACTACATCTCCACTGTTCTGGTGACATTTCCTCTTTAAAATATTTTGATAAACAAGTTCTTTCAAACTGTGCATTAAAAGCTGTTTTAATTACTTTAGGATTAGTTATAGCTTCTACTACATCAGCTGGAACCTTTTCACCACTTGCTAAATCCACAACCTGTACTTCTTCATCATCATAGGCATAAGCCATTAAAAGTATTTCAAAATCCTCTGCTTCAGTGTAGGCATAGACCCCAGATTTACCGAGGTCTACACTACTATAAGTTTCTATGTCAATAGATAATATTCTCATTTGTATCTATCCTAAAATATCATCAAAATCATCATCTACAGCTTCAAAATCATCTTCAGGCCTTGATATTCCACCTAAGGGCTCTCCATCCTCAAGTTTCTGAAGATTGTTTAATCCAAATGTAATTCCCTTTGCCCCATTAATGCTATATGGGAAACTGCTAATACTTGCTCTACCATAGCAGCCTGAATAAAATTCTGTTTGGTCTAATATAGTCTCTACATTTTTATCTACAATACCTGGTTTTATCTTGCTGTTTACATTTATAAAGTAGCTATTTTTATATGCTGGATCATCTGGTTTGTCTAAATCTCCATCTCTTAATGGTCTTCTAAAATTTGAACCGCTGGTGAACTTTGAACCAAATCTTGATACTCCTTCCTTTTCAGCAGCTTCAATTGCATTGTTCACCTTTTCTAATGTTTTCTTATCATTCTTTGGAATAATTAAGCTCACAGAATACTTAGGTTCACTTCCATTAACACTTTGTGGCTCCCACACATTTGCATAACTAAATCTAACTTTACCTGTAACTATTTTCATATTAAAATTCCTCCTTAAAATCTATTTCTGCACTGCTTCTTACAGCAGGTCTTTTATCTTCCTCTGGAACTAACTGAAGTTTCCCAGGAGGTTTGATTATTAAATCTCCTATGGTTTCTTCAAATACTTTCTTTCCTAATTTCTTTTCAAGCTTGGTAAGGCTTAGTAGAGATTTACTGAATATCTCCCCTTCTTCAAACCCCGCAGCAAGTAAAGCTTTGGCAACTTTATCTTCATTTGAATATCTCCTACTACTTCTGCCTTCCACCAGCTTAAATCCAGCCCACTCTTTGCCTTCATTCACTGCTTGGTTGAATGCATATGCTTCTACATCACTGGCCCATTTCTTTAGTTCATCTATAGAAGATAGAACTTCTAAAATTTCTTCATCTGTTAATAATGCTGGTAACTTAAAATCCATACAAGCTATTTTCATGTTTTCATCTGCTCTAGCTCGACATATGGCTTTTACCTTACAGAACCTGCAATGCCCTCCTACCTTAAATTCACCTTTGCCAGCCCAAGCTTCATCAGCCTTTGGCTTTACTATTTTCTCTCCCCAATGTATAAGTTCTTCTACTTCCATTTCATCGCTGGAGATGTTATCAAGTCTTGGTTGGATAATGGTCATTCTAACCTTCTGGGTATCATAAAGCATTCCAAAACCATTAATTGCACCTAAGGCATATAGACGCATTTGAGGATTTCCTATTGCTGATACTGCTACTCCTTTGCCACCTTTTAAATCAATAACTTCGATAATTCCATCTGCAATGATAAGGACATCTCCTGTTCCAAATCCTTCATTAACCCAAGGGCTGTAATCTAGTCTTTCTTCTATTAGAATAAGTGAGTCAGAAGTATTTGCCCTTGCTTCATTAATCTTTTCAATTACTGCATCTACATAAATCTCTACTGCTTTTTTTATTTCGTCTGTATAAAAGTCATTTTTCTTCATTTCTTTTAATTCTTTATTGAACTCTGCCTTTGTAATATCATCTAGAAAAAGTTTAAGATGTAACTCAGCTAATCCATGCATAAAGGTTCCTTCCTTTGCATAAATGCTTGTATTATCTTCCACCTCTTCTTCCAGCCTTACACTAGGGCTGCACTTAAGCCATCTGTGAGCCGATGAAGCAGAGAGTAGGGCATGTTCTCCCATTACATCACCTCGACTTTCTCAAGTAATTCTGGGTATTTTTCTCTTGGTATGTCAGATAGCTTCTTAACTCCAAAGCCTGTAATTAGTTCTCTTACCTGTGCTTGCTTTCCAGCTTTAGATAGAGAAGCTAACTTTGCTCTGACTTCCTCTAAAGTTGGTAGATTGTCTTTCACCTTTTCTTTAGGTTCATTTCCTTCTACAGCTCCTGCTAAGGTTTCAATACTATCTGCAAGACTTCGTAGATCCTCCACCACATCTAGTGCTAGTTTGATTTTGCTCATTCTCTTCCTCTCCTTTCTCTAGTTCTAATATCTTGACTTTTAAAATCACTATCAACTCATTGTTTCTATTTATTTATTATTGGTGTTTTTAGGTTCCACACTTGGAAAAATAAAAAGCTTCTCTAATGGTTCCTCTGGAAAAGCTTTTATTAACCCACCAATGGTTTTTTTACCTCCTACCCTTTCTCCATTTAATAATCGATTTGCTTCTGATCTTGATATTCCCATTCTTCTAGCTAATTCACTTCCAGACCAATCTCTATCCCTAACTAGCTCTAATAAATACTCTCTGTTTGGCACCATTTATTTCACCTCTTTTCCTTGTTGTGCCTTTCAGTTCCATTGAATAAATCATATCACCCTTAAAGTGCCATGTCAATATAAAGTTCAATAATTATATTTTTGTTGCCTTTTGGTTACACTAATGATATACTATAGTCAACACAATATATATATTGTCTATAGTTTAATAATTGAAATATTGGAGGTGTTATCAATGACTACTTTAGGTGAGTTTATAAAAGAACGTCGAGAAGCAAAAGGCTGGTCAAAAAGAAGGCTTGCCACTGAGGCTGACATAAGTCATACGGAGGTTCATAGAATTGAAATTGGTGAAAGACAAAATCCTTCTGCACCTGTTTTAAGTTCTCTTGCAGATGCATTAGGTGTTCCTCAAGAAGAAATGCTTCGCATAGCAGGATATATTGATGATGATGAAAATGTTCCCTTAATTGAAAGAGTTTTTCCAGATTTAAAAACAGAGAAGCAACAAGAAACTGTTCAAAAGATAGTAGATGGGTTAGCCAGGAATTCTGATCTTGAAGAGAAAGATTATGATGATTTAGTAGATCAAATGGAGATGTTCTTAGCTCATGCAAAGAAAAAGAAAAATTCCAAGTAAGCCAAATTTTAAGCGTGCCACAAAAAGAGCCTATGAATTTTTGCTTGAATTAGATGTAAAAGAATTTCCAATAGACCCTTTTAAGATAATAAAAAGATTTGAAGATAATTGGCACCTTTTAAGTTAGACTGAATTGAAAGTAAATACTGGCGTAGAAGACCCATTTAATTTAAAAAGAAACAGTGCAGAAGCTGCAACTAAAATTCAACGAGGAACAAATGATTATATAATTGTCTATGATGATAGTTTTTCTATGGACCGTATTCGCTGGACTATAGCTCATGAAATTGGCCATATAGTTTTAGGCCATCTTGTTTATTATGAAGAAACAGCCTTAAATAGAGGTGGCCTGACTCAAGAACAATATGGAGTATTAGAGGTAGAAGCCCATTGGTTCGCTGGTATTCTATTATCACCCCATGTTGTTCTTAATTTATATGGTGTTAAAGATAGTCAGGACATTGCCTTCATATGTAATATTTCTAAAGAATCTGCTGAAAAATGTGAAGGGTATTTAAACAACTTTAGACCCCAATTTGTAGATTTAGAAAGAAAGCTTGTTAGAAACTTTTATGATTTCTTCTTTAAGCATAGATTTCTACAGTCTATTGCTAATGGGATATATAAGTTCAATGGCAGTTATCTTTATAATGAGTTTTATAAAACCTGTAGAATTTGCAGGAATTGTAATGCTTACATAACAGATGAGAATCAGAAATTTTGCCATGTTTGTGGAAATTCAGTACCCGATTGGGATTTTCCATTTAAAGACTTACCTGTAAATGGTATGTGGATAGGTTGGCCTGAAAACCTAGAGGGTAAATATTATCCGTATATAGAGGTTGATAATAACAAAAGAGTTTTATACTGTCCTGTGTGTAAAAATCAAGACTTTGATGAAGATGCTACATATTGTAAAATTTGTGGCACACCATTATACAATACTTGCTTAAGTGAAAATACAAAAGTATCGGGTGCTTGTAGATATTGCCCTAACTGTGGTGAAACTACTAAGTTTCAGGAATTAAATCTATTTGATAATTTAAAAGAAGTTCAAATACCAGACCTCCTTACTTTTGAAAACGGTAAATATGAGGATTATATTGAATATGAATACTGGAATTATATCATTGCTACAGTTTACTATTTTAAAAGAGATTTAGAGCTTTATACAGCTTTAGATGGTAGTAAAGCAATTAGAGATGAAGGTTCTTTTATTGTATTTGCAGCAAATGCCATGTCTGCAGATATTATATTGAATCATCAAAATTTACTTATGGAGTGCATTAAAGAATATGGACAAACTATTATAACGAATGTGGGGTGCTATTATTATGATTTATGATGATGGAGTTAAAATGGATGATGATATGAGAGTTAAAATTTGCCCTAGATGTGGGAATGAAGT
>DHBY01000025.1 GCA_002398845.1 Firmicutes bacterium UBA4916
ATATTAATTAAATTATATCATTATATTTAAGTTTATTATAGTACAACGCTAAGGCATTAATGTATTAAATATGAAAACTCAATTGTTAATTTTACTTTACGAACTCTTTCCCTAAATATACTTCTTCTATATAGGTTTTCCCAGTAGATAATTTAATTGTTACTGGAGTTACATAAGTTTTCATCATATTAACATAGTTCAATTTACCATTGTTTTCTTCATAATAACCTGCAAATTGGTGTATCATATAATGTTTCCCTTCGTGTTCACCTAGATATAGCATAGTATGTCCTGGCATATATAATATGGTGGCTGCTGGTAGGTCTTTTAAAAATTCTAGTCTTTCATCTAGGGTTTTCATATTACCAAAATCATATATTTTTCCCATGGATTTTGATCCTTGCCCTGAAGTGTTTCTAGGTAGTTTTATACCGAAGGTCCTATGGATATCCATTATGAAAGCAGAGCAATCTCTTTTGTTGTTCATGCCACCCCATCCATATTCTTCGCCATAAAATTTAAATGCTTGCAATATGGTATTTTCTTTTGTATAGGGTAGGTAGCCTCTGTTAAAGGCTTCAGATTTATCTAATTCCTTTTCTTGAACTTTTAAGTTTCCATTTTCATCTTTTGTAGGTATGGATACAATATAAGAGTTTTCCTTTTCCCCTACTAGGGGAATTTTAACTCCCATATCATATAGTATATTATCGATTAATACTTGCTTTTCTATAACCACTAAAAAATCCTTTTCATTTACATAATCGAATATTTCTCCCTTTTTTCCTAATGCAATATCTTTTTTAGGTACCCATCCAAAATAGTTATATATTCTCCCAAAATACCATTCTCCATCTTTGCTTTCTAGGTATATAATTAAAGGCTCCCACGGATAAATGGCAGTTTCCATAAACCTATCGAATTGGACATCTTCCTTTGTCTTATAGTAGGATTCAAAGGTTGGAAAAGTCCTTATCATAGTCCTATTTATGGTAACTCCATATTGAAGGGTCATAGTTTCATTAATTGAATCTATATTTAAATTAGATATTAGTTTATTGCAAAAATCTTTGTCCATTATATTCCCATTGCTATCATATCTCTGTTCTTTTGGTATTTTGCTTAAAGTATTTATTAATGTGGTTAAGTCCCCCTTGTTTATGGTTGGCTCTTGAGTTTCTAAATCCATTAAAGAATCTTCTTCAGAAAAATTTCTTTTGTTGAACTGAGCTATTTCTGTTTCTCCCATAAGCAATAAATCCTTGCTATGGATTTTTTTAATCCAAAATTCTGGGTCTTCTAGTGTAAGATTGTTTTCTTCTGATGGTTTTTTTGCTGTTTTTTGTTTAATATTTTCCTTTTCTTCACCTATATGTCTATCCGTCCTAAGTAAAAATGTAGCTAAACTTAAAAGCACAATTATTATTATGAATTTACGTTTAAGTCCCAACCCTATCCCCCCATTTAATAATTCATTATAATACTATAGCCGTTAGTCCAGCAATTGACAATCGTCATTATGAGCGTAAAGCTCTGTACATCTATTGAAACAAATAGGTAGCGAAAAATCTTTAAATGATACAAAATTAAGATCCTTCACTACCTTGGTTTATTTTCATAAGTGTGCAAAGCTCTTCGGTTTAGGAACCATCTCTCTGTTTAATTAAAAATACTTAGCCCTAATTCCTTGGATAGGCCTTTAAGCATTCCATATCCTGCTATGGAATTACCGTGTTTATCTAAGGCTGGTCCATATACGCCTATACCAAATCTACCGGGGACAACGCCAAGTATTCCCCCTGCTACTCCAGATTTTGAAGGTATTCCAACTTTGACAGCATATTCTCCACTGAAATTATACATACCACAGGTGGTCATTAGTGCAGTGACTAATGTTCCAATTTCTTCATTGCATAGTACTTCTTCTGTATTAGGTATCTTACATTTATTAGCAAGAAATATACCTATCTTAGCCAAATCTATACAATTCACTTCTATTGAACATTGTTTAAAATATGCATCTAAAATATTTTCTACATCCTCTTCTATTAAATTTTTATTTTTTAAAAGATAAGCTATGGACCTATTTTTATCTCCTGTCCTTTTTTCTGATAGAAAAACTTCCTCATTATAATTTATATTATCATCCTGGGTTATCTTTCTTATTATTTCTAAAAATCTATTAAATTTTTCTTCTCCTTTGCCATTTATTAAAGAAGTAGTCAATATAGCTCCTGAGTTTATCATAGGATTAGAAGGCTTGTCTCCATAAGGCAAGTCCAATTTATATAAAGAATTAAAGGATTCGTCCGTTGGTTCCATGCCTACCTTTTTAAATACCTTTTCTTCCCCCTTATCCACAATAGCTATCATAAGAGAAAGAACTTTTGATATGCTTTGAATAGTAAACTTTTTTTCATAATCCCCACTCGAATATAGATTGCCTTCTATATCCATGATGCAAATCCCAATATCATTGGGATTTGCACTTTTTAATGCTGGTATATAATCTGCTACTTTTCCGTATTGCACTAAATATTCATTTTCTTTAACCAATCTTTCTAATAATTTATCCATTTTGGCATCCCCTTTATTAATGAATATTAAAACCAGTACCTCCAATAAATTCCCTCAATATAGAATTAGGCGGAATTATCTTTTCTTCCTCTATATCTTGGAAATAGTTCAAAAATTTTAATAGCCTCTTAGATTCAGAGTAATAAATACTGCTATTATCAATTTCCTTAAGAAGAGGAACTACATATTTTTTTAGTACAGACAATTCATATACCAATGCAGAGTCAAACATAACATCTGCCTCTTCCTGATAAGGGAATATATTTACTTCTTCACCCTTAGTTACTCCTTCCCATAATTCAAAGGTTCTAAATACATCATTTCCCCTATACTTTGCATCCCTAACCATTCTTCTTATTAATCTAGTGTCTGTAGTTGAAATTCGATTGTGAGCATCAATATTTAATTGAGTTAAAGCAGATACATATATTTTAAATTTGTTCTTTTCCGGAATATATGTAGCTAATTTAGGATTTAGCCCATGAATCCCTTCAACGATAATTGGATGATCTTTATTTACTTTTATCTTCACCCCAGAACTTTCGCTTTTTCCTTTGATAAAATTATACTTAGGTAGTTCTATTTCCTTACCTTCAAGTAATTTTACCAAATCTTCGTTAAATCTTTTTAAATCTATAGCCTCTAAGGCCTCAAAATCGTACTCTCCATTTTCATCTAAAGGAGTGGACTCTCTATCTAGAAAATAATCATCTACAGATATGCCAATAGGTCTTTTTCCATTTACCTTTAAATGAACTGCCAATCTTTGAGCAAAAGTAGTTTTTCCAGAGGAGGATGGACCTGCTATTAAAATCATATTAATATCATCATCTTCGCATATTCTATCTGCTATTTCTGCAATCTTTTTTTCATGTAATGCTTCAGATACTCTTATTACTTCATCTATATCATTATTTAATATCTTTTCATTTAAAGATCCTACATAACCCAAATCTAAAATATCAGCCCATTCCTTAGCATCCTCAAATACTTTAGCTAGCTTTTTTTGCTCTTTGAATTTAGGTATATTGCCGTTACTATCAGTAGATGGAAATAATATAATAGCCCCTGGATAATAATATTTTAAATCGAATGTACTAACATAAGCTGTAGATGGGGCTAGATATCCATGGAATGCATCTACATGGTCTCCTATTCTATAAAAATGGATTTCCTTCCTATCCAAGGTATTGTATAGTCTAATTTTATCCTCATGGCCGAACTCTTTAAATAGTGAGATACCTTCGTCAAAGGGAACTTTATTCCTAATGATTGGTATATCCTTTTCCACTATTTCCTTCATCTTCTGTTTTATCTTTTCTATTTCACTAAAACTAATAGATTTTTCCCCTTTTAATTCGGTATATAGTCCTTGGCCTAAAAAATGTTCTATATCTACTGTGCATTGGGGAAATAGCTCTTTACAAGCCATAATAAACACTGCCGATATGGTTCTTGTATATATTCTATATCCATCTTGGCAATTGATATCTAGAAATTTTACATACATGTCTTCCTTAACATTTTTACGGAGATGGTATATTTGATTATTTATCCTTGCTCCTAAATATTTCTTATAATCTTTCTTATATACTTCCTTCGATAAATCTTCTAATGTAAAGCTTTCATTTACATATAATTCACCAGCTCCTTCTACATATACCTTTATTTTATTTGTCATTTTATCCCCCCCTGTGTTTATCTTTACTTAAACAAATCTTTCTCAATCTTTTCAAACTTTTCACCTAGTTTCCCTATAAATTCTTTCCGATTTAAATACTCTAATGGTTCATCTAATTCATTAAAAACTATTCTATAGGCATGAAGAAACTGGCTATCTAAACCGTATTTTTCTTGAAAATATCTATTTGTTTTTTTGTCTCCATATTTTATATCTCCTATAACAGGATGCCCAATAGATGCTAGATGAGCTCTAATTTGATGAGTCCTTCCAGTTATCAATTCTATTTCCAATAAGGAGTATTCACCAGATATAGCTAGTGGCTTTATTCGAGTAATAACTTTTTTGGAATCATCTTTTTTCTCATTTAATATCTTCACCTTATTTAATTCTTCATTCTTTATCAAATACCCTTCTATTGTTTCATCTTTTTTTATTATTCCCTTTACTATTGTCTTATAGTACTTATTGACATTGCCTTTCTTTATTGAATCATTTATCATCTTTAAAGATGCATAATTCTTTGCACCTATGATAATGCCACTGGTATTTCTATCTAAACGATTACAAATAGATGGAGTGAAGGTTTTCTCTAACCTTGGGTTGTATTCCCCCTTTACATGGAGATAGTGAATCATGCTATCTACTATATTGTTACCATATTCTTTATCAGCCGAATGAGATAATATACCTACTGGTTTATTGATTAAAATTATATTATCATCTTCATAGATTATTTTAGGAATTAATGTACTTTTTATGACTTCATCTTTTCCTTTAAACTTTTCTATAGTTTCATCAGCTAAATACAATTGAACAGTATCTCCTTCAACTATTATGGTATCTGGATTGGCTTTTTTATCATTTAGTTTGATGTTCTTTTTTCTAATCATCTTATAAATAAAGCTTTGGGGCGCTTCTGATAGATATTTCTTTAGAAATCGATCTAATCTTTGCTCAGATTCATTCTTGTCAATTATTAACTCTTTCAAACTTTTATCACCTTTTCTTTAATCTTATGTTATAATTATATTATACAATAATTCTATTTTAAAACCTATTTATATGAAATTTAGGTTTAAAGAGGTGAATCTTTTATGAAAAGATTTTTTGAAGGCTTAAAAGACATTTTGTATGATGGAATAGATTACATAATGATGGCCGTTATAATTGTTATAGTGGCTTTAATAATCAATTGGAGATTGGGTGGGCTATTTGCTAAAGATGGACTTGATGCAATCTCTAAAAAACCAACAGTTTCCAATGGAGAAGTTAAAAACAAGCCAAATGATAATAAGAATTCTACTGAAAATACAGGGGATGCTAAGAAAGATAATATAAGCAATGAAAATTCAGATGCTCTAGTTAAAATAACCATACCAAAAGGATCTTTGCCATCTAAAATTGGAGATATCTTAGCTGATAATGGGCTAGTTAAAGATAAAGATGAATTTGTTAAAAAAGCTATTGATATGAAATTAGAAACTAAACTAAAATATGGAGAGTTTGAAATACCAAAAGGTAGTTCTATGGAAGAAATATTACAAATTCTTACGAAATAAAAAAATGACGGTAGATTTTATAAATCTATCGCCATTTTTATGACAGTACCCCCGTCCCTCTGTCAACTTTGTCAAGTTTTTTAATACGGTTCATTAATATATTCATCAATTAAGGATTTTTTCTTTCCTTCGATAAAGACGCCTTCTTTCTTTAAAATTTTCAATAGCCAATAACTTTTTGAATGAAATATTGCTTCTTTATAATTTAATAGTACAATTTCATATAGCTTATCTTGTAGGTATCTGGATTCAACTTCTATAAAATAAGCTTCTACATTTTG
>DHBY01000064.1:0-32269 GCA_002398845.1 Firmicutes bacterium UBA4916
TACATCCTATGTTTTGGTTCTACCAATGAAAAATAGCCATAACATTCTATAGCCCTATAGAATGCTAAGCCATTTAAGGCCACTTCTAAGAATCTTCCCAAGCCATTTCTTTAATTTTTACATCTTCAATAATTATAAATGAATATTATGCATTTTTCAAGGTCCACATGGCTTTACTCTAGTTTTTAGCTTGGTAAATAGTTTTTATAATCTTCTATATAAATAGAGATGTCCCATCTTTTTTATTGGTACCTAATGTTTCCTCATCAAAATAACTTTTACTTATTAATTTTATAATTGTAACAAAATCTTCATTAGGGACTATGGTATTTTGTATTTCACTTTTCATTTTTAATAAATTAGAAGGGGTTATATTCCCCCTAAATACAGATAATTGATGATGAATCAAATATTTCTTGCAAATTTTAAAAACCTTATTAACTCTCTTTTCCCCTACATCATAAAATACAAAAGCATAATTGTAATTATAATTTTTACTCACTTAAACCATCTCCTTTAAATTAAATGGCTTAAAGTCCTTTCCTTCTATTAAATATTTAATAAGTTTATATCCATCTAATTTTATTGCATTATAATATGATGTTTTCCTATTTAATATCGGGTGATGAAAAACATTATTTAGTCTCTCTTCAATTTCAGAAATAAATATTTTTCTACCTTCATCATTTAAGATACAATAATTAAGTTGTCTATCAAAATGTTTATTTATTTGGATCCTCCTATTATTTACAAGATTAAATATTGATCTAAAAACTATTACAGGTTTAAATACTTCACTTAAATCTAGACTTAAAGAAAACCTTCCTTCACTTGGCTCATGTAAAAAACTTATAGATTGATCCAAATGAGTATTATATATTTGGGTAATCGTTTTTGCATATAATATGCTATTACCAAACGAAATTAATGCATTTAAAGGATTTTCTGGTGGCCGTTTACTTCTTCTTTCAAACTCAAATTCTTTTTTTAAAATATACTGAAAAGTATTATAAAACTTTTCCCATATTAAACCTTCCACATAAAGAATTTGCTTTATATTTAATTCTTTATCTAATAATTTAGGGACATCATCCCTAAGCCAATCTAATGTTGTTTTTATTTCATCTTTCCCATGATTATAATAGTGGTATAACACTTCATGAATATTCTCAGCAATACCTAATACAATTGATTTAGCTATCTCTTCTCTATAATTTAAATATGCTTCACATTGCCTTATTGTCAATCGTCCACTTATTAATTGTTCTTTTGGATAAAATGTCCCGCTATAATATCCATGATAGTTAAAAAAATGAATTACAATACCAGCCTTCGATGCAAAATCTAAAAATTTGGTATTTAGTGATACCTCATTCATACAATATATTTCTCTTATTCCTTCTATAGGAATATAGTTATTACCATTTTCATTTCTAAATACTATGGAATTATCCTTACGTTTTAATTCACCCATGCTCATTAAATACTTAGTTTTTCCGCTCAAATTAATCACCATCCTTATAGAAAGCAATATTCATAATAGGCACATTTCTTACAACCTTTTATTAAAGTAGCTTCAGGAGGATTTTCTGTATTAATAAAATTTTCTATTTCGATTGTTAATTTCTCCATCTCCTTTTCCCTATCTTCATCCAATTCTATATAATGTATTTTTTTATCAGTTGTCCTTTTTTCAATTACCTCGATTTTTCCTTTTCTATCTACCCCTTTTTCCTTTAATATTTTTAGGTAAAATAAAGTCTGCCATTTAACAGCATTCAAGTCAGAATCTGATTTTTTTACTTCTGTTAAATACATATCGTTTATTTTATCAATTTTTATATTATCTATAGCTACTTCAGTATTCTTTTTCCCCTCTGATTTTAATTCATGTAGGACCTTACCTATTCTGACATCTTCACTATTATCTTCTAAATTTATTCTGTTAGCAAATAGCCAACATTGTCTTTTGCAATGAAAGTAATAATTGACTATAGTACCCGTTACATTCATATAAACATCTCACCAGTTTCCTTTAGATATTTCATTCTATCGAATTTTCCATCATCAGTTAAAAATTTTTCCCCATTTTCAATATAATAAATCCTTCCAATATTCGTATTAGAAAATTTAGGCCTTCGGTCGTATTTATCATCAAAATCTAAAAAGTTAAAAGTAAAGTAAGAAATCATCTGGGATAATTGTGATAGTTTAATTCTTTTTTCAGCATAATCCATGTAATTATCCTTTAATAACTCTACATATTCTTGCCAGACCTTTACTCCGTCCAAGGTTTGGCCATTATCTAATTCTATTTTATGGGCTAGGAATATTTGATAGTTTTCTTGGTCAATTAATTTCATCTTTTTCTCAACCTCGGTAAAATTGAGTTTCCCCACATCTTCGTTAAAAAAGGCCTCCATATTTTCACAATTATATTCATTTTTCTTTTCACCTAATCTTTTAAAACACTGTTGATAAAAATAATCAAAGTCTTTGGTCACCAAGTAAGCTTGATAAGTTTCATCTAATAAATTCTTTTCTAGTCTATAATCTTCTTTATATATTTTATTTGCATTATCATAGTTAAAAAAATAAGCATAACAATTAGGTCTCTTACAAGATCTATTTATCCTCCCCAAAAATTGTTCCTCACTATCTAACATAGATATATCTTTCAATCCTATATCCATGTCTATATCTATTCCCGCCTCTATTACTTGAGTTGCAATTACTAAAATATCTTTATTTATATAGTTTTCATCTTTATCAACCTCATTTATCTCACCAATTACTTTATTTCTAGAATACGTGCTATCATCGCCCGTAATTTCTCGAACCTTCCTTTCGCCATTAAATCGTTCCTTAAATATTTCATAAAAATGTCTCGCAGTTTTTTTCGTTATAAACTCAATTAATACTCTTGCCTCTCCCCTTTCCGCAAATATTTTTTCTACAATGTTAATAATATCTTCATCTTCAATTTTACCTAATTTTAATAAGTCAAAATTTAGAATAACCCTTTCCTTAAATAAGACATTTTGATAATATATATTTTTATCCTCTATCAATTCGATGAAATTAGCATTCTTATCTTCTATAAGCTTGTCTAACTTAGGCAATGTTGCAGACATTATTATTATTTTTATATTTAATAATTGGCTGTATTCTGTTAAAAATCTGACTATTTCTGGCCATAAAGTGTTTTTATAGCTTTGTATTTCGTCAATTATAATAACACTATTGCATAATTGTAAAAATGGTAAATTTATTTCCCTACCAGTTCCAAATAAATAATTAAAGAAATTTACATGGGTTGTTAAAATTATTGGATAATTTAAAGTTTGTCTGTTTAGTAAATCTACAGTATAATCCTCTTTATAGATATCATACTCTTCACTTTTTTCTTTTTTAGTTATTATTGGGGTTATAGAATTAATAACCGCAATCCTAAAACTATTCATATCATTTTTAGCAAAAATATCTCTAAAAAACTTTTCTGTTTGCTCGACAAGAGTATTGAATGGAAATATATAAAAAATTTTATTAAAATTAGGTCGACTCTTTATTATATTTAATGCTAGATTTATAGAAGTATTTGTCTTACCACTTCCAGTAGGTGCCTCAAGATAATATATATTCCCTTTATCTAGATTTTTTAAAAGATTATCTTCTGATTCAATAAGAATATCACTTCTCAGATTATTTATTGAATTTGTTCCAAAATAATTCTTATCTTTTTTATATTGTTCTATTCCATTATACACATCGGTATTTTTGTATAAATTAAATACACTATCTATATCATCTATATATTTAAATTCTGGTTCTTTCCCTTGCAAATAAGTATGAGTGGCAAAAAAATCACAATTTACAATTAAAGAGAACAATAGTTTATTTAAAATATAAAAACTAAATGAATCTATATTTTCTCCATATCTATATTTAAGCTTGGCTAAACTTTTTCTACCCGTAAGTCTTTCTTTGTATATATAATAACTTATCTCAAAATTATCAGACTTTATATTCTCTAATTTCCATTCAACCTTATCTAAAAATGCTATTTCTGATAAGTCTTCAAGATAAGAATGGTGTCTAGATATTATATAAGAAAATGAATATAAAATATTATATAAAAATATCCTTGTTTCTCTATCCTCTATATTTTCATCAATCTTATCTAGGTATATATCTATATAGATAAGAGAAGACAATAGTGAATGTTTTGATTCATGTGTGGCATATCTATCTTCAACAGTTATTCGTAAGTTATTCATTTTATTTTTTTGAAAAGCAGGGTTAATTTTGCCTATATCATGAAGATATATTGCATTTACAAACATCTCAGATATTAAATTTTGAATTTCATAATCTATATGTTCTCCTTGAATTGGTAAACTTCTAATTATATTTGTAATTATACCCTCTAATCCTTTGTCACGCGTAAATCGCTTAAAAAAATATAGACTTAGATCTGAATGTTCCTTTAAGGTTTCCTCTATTGCATTTCCTTTTATATGAGCAAATATATTTTCATGATTATCCACAAGTTTCTCTATATCTTGAATAATTAAATTATCAAACATAAAGGTTCCCCCATTTCTAAATACGGGATGCCAAAGGGCATCCCTTATATAAATGCTAATATCTTTTTATTTCCTCCATGTTCATAGCTATAAATATCCTTTAAATTTTTGTCATCAAGTATCTCTAAATTAGTGAAATACAATTTTTCAAATTCATAAAAGTTATATTCTTCATTTAATCTATAAGGGCTATATTCCTTAAATAGGTATGGAGTTGTTTCATCCAAATCATATGGTATATTGCCTATTTCTACTTCGTTGGCCTTAAACAATGTATCTATCTGCTTTACATTTTCCACTGGATTGACTTTAATTAATGCCCTTTCTTTTAGTACAGCTGGATGATCATTTTTCCCCAAGTAAGGAATAAAGACACATTTATTATTTAAAATATAGTCTTTAAGTTTCGTAAATTCATTTTTATCAATAGAATCATCATCTAGTATATATATATGCCAACAAGGATTTTCAAGCCATTGTTCCCTAACTATAAGATTCCCCCCTTCCTCTTTACTGGCATATCCAACACTATTATTAAATGCCTGGATCTTTTTAATAAAATATCCATTCTCAGTTTTGGGTTCTATTGCCACCTTTAATTTATGAAGTTTTTCATAAAATTCCGGGAACTTAGTGTTCTCCCTATTTTGTTGAGTATGCCCTTCTAATCCAATTATGGCTCCCAGTAGTCCCAATAAAGCAATCTTATGAATATTGTTATAAGTAAAATAGGTATTTACATTTACATCTGGCTTTTTAAAAAATCCAGTACTCCCACTTAATTCAAAGCTTATTGCCTCTTTTGGCTTCTTGATTTCTTTCACCCCCTATTTAATGCTTTTACCATTTTTAAATCTCTTCCCTTGTAAATATATTGAATCTTTTCGCAGTGTTAAGTGTATCCTTTATATCAGTAGTCATAGGATTATAATAAATTTCAATATTTTCAATTTCATTAATAATTTTAGCTTCATTTATAAAATCAAGCCCAGTTAAATCTATGATATTTTTTTCATCGCCCTTTTCAAAACCTATATACCTATCTAAATTAGCTAGATAGAGTTCACTATCTTCTTTGCATTCTATAAATAGTGCAAATTCATTTTCACACCCTACTTTACTATTGGTATTTAATGCAGTAGCCCCTATTAATGCCCCATCTTTAAAACCCTCATATGCTTCCATTGTATATCCATCAAATCCAGATAAAACATTCTTGTACTCATCATAATTTTGTGGGTTTACAGAAAAAGGATACACATAATGAGCCTCATCACTTACAATTTTTTTCCCTAAACTTGATGCATCAGCTTCACCTTTTTTAGGATTTTTAAACGGGGACAATATATCTTGGACTTCTACATTAGTCCCTTCAAATATATTATATCCTTGCCCAATTTGCACAGCACCAGTGATACTAATATTTTGATTTTCAACTGCAAATGTAGCCCCAAAGTTCATAACATCTATAGATGAAAAAAGGTTGGCCAATACTTCCTCAGAAGATGTTTTTTTATCTAATGTCGTCTTAAAAATTTCATTATATCTTTCCTCTAATGTCTTAGGTTGCATTTTATTTTTTTCATCTGCTTTACCCTTATTTTCGATTTTATATGACTTAATATATAGTACCTTTTCCCTTTTGTTTAACCAATTTTTTTTAATGGAATATTTTAAAGCCTTATCACTACCAAATATAATTCCCTCACTAGTACTTTTAGGCCTCCCTGTAAAATCTGCATTCCAATTTGACATCCTACTAGATATTCCAATAAGACCATATACTCTATTTTCCATCTTCATTATTATCCCCCTCCTGTTTAGAATATAAAAGATTGTTTGACAATATGCCAGCTATAAGGAAACCTTTCATTTCATCAGTTATTTTAGTTTCTGTTTGGTATCCCATGACCATAGACATGGCATTTTTAAATTTAATATACCCAATGGATATGTTGTGGCTATAAGTTTCAAAAGTTTCCTCAAGTCTTCTCTTTAACTGATTAGAATTTCTAGCTAATAAAAATGGCTCAAACATTCCAAAATGTTTTTTAGATGCTTCCGATGTTGAAATTAAGTAATATGCTAATTGCCCTGCTAAGAAATAAAATTCCTCATCGCTATTGCAGTATACCATCTCCTTAAAGTTGATCTTTTTTTCTATTTTGCTTATAACATCCTCTAATCTTGAAGCCATATCCTTCCCTCCCTCGATTTTAAAATATTTTAAAAAAGATAGCCTTAAATTATAAGCCCTTCTCATATTCATAAGCCTAGTTCCCTCTACAGTGCTTTTTAGCTGTTCATCAATGCTGCTTAAGGTTATTTTATCAATGATTTTCTTTATATTTGTATCTATACCTTTATGAAAATAATCAAAAAAGGCATCTCTACTTTCCATAAACAGTATTTTCATTTCATGGGTAAACTTATTGGACTTAATATCAGGTTCTATATTTTTAAAATATCCTTTCATTTCTCCATTAAAATAATACTGGCTTACTAAATATTGAATTGATGATAAATTAGTAATTGTTCTATCTTCTTCATATTTATCTTTTAAATAAACTTTTTGTTCTGGATCATATAAGGGAACTCGTAATGTATTTTCTAGTTTAAATCTAATCTCTGGTAAAGGAGAAGGTATATTATCAAAATCTACAATCTCATAGTTTTTACTGCTCTGGCTCATTGCCATATTAACAATATAATATGGTTTGTCACCGTCATAAGGTTTTCCACCATCAAAAGCATAATTATATCCTAATTTAAATACATCTTTCTCATTTTTAATACTATTAAGCATCCACTCATAGAAGTTCTTAGTAGCTTTTACATTTTCAACAGTATCCCTTATAGGCACTAGGCATTTCATCGTTTTTAATAATAAATAGGGCTTTTTCTCATTTGTTGTAATATCCGAAATAGGTAAACCAAGTATTTCATCATTTACTAGTATATTGTATTCTTTTACATTATAAATTCTTGGAATTAAATATACTCTGCTTTCTTTTCTGTACTTTTCAATATCTTCTTCAAAAAAGATTTTTATATATCCTTTTACTTTTGATTTATCATCTATTAATTTAATAGTATTGATAATATCTTCCATATTATCTAACATATATTCTTTACATTCCTCTATATCTTGTCTTCTTTCATCATTTCTTATATATGCTACCTCCTCACTATAATAGGCTTGTAAAAAGTTTTCCATTTCCTCCTCTTTTTTTTCTGGTTTAAACTTTATATCAGATGGTAGTAAATCTTCAAAATAGCTTTCAGCATTTTTTAATCGTTCATAATAGTTCTCTGTTAACCTTTTTAATTCTCCTATATCCAGCGGGTTTTTCCCAATACTAGGCAATCTATCTTTTTGAATAAAATAAGATAAATAATTAGCACTAAGTATTTTTTTAGCTGGCAAATCTATTGCCTTATTAGTATTTAAGATTTGGCTACAGTAGTCCCTTTCCTTAAGCCAGTTATACAGATCTAATTTTTCTGGTGCAATTTCATCATCAGTGTCTATAATCATATATCTATTTTCATCTATTTGACTGATAGGTTTTTCCCTATCAATCTTAATATATAGACCATCCTTCGGAAAATAATTATCTAATATGATTTTATTATCCCCTTTAATAGCTGTCTTAAAATGTTCGGTCATATCACGATGCATTGACTTCACCTCCCCAATATTTTGCTAGTGCAAAATAATTATCTTGCTATACAAAAACCCATTCCATTACTTGAATTTTTTTCCAACAAACCCGTTCCCAACGCTGTAAAAGCTAATTTCTGGGATATTTCATCTTCACTTACTAATATACTAAACTTATTGCCTATAAGCCGTATGTTCTTGTATTTTAGCCCAATCGGCTTATAATTTTTAAATTCTATTCCCTGTATAAAATTTTCACTTAATTCTAAAGTTTCTTCATAATAATCTTGATATTTTTTAATTAAATTATCTTCTATCCGCCTAGTCAATAATTCTATACTATCCCCCCTTGTCCAAAATCTATTATCAACGGTTAATACTGCTGGAGTAACTGTGTATAATTCATTAATAAAAAACTGATTATATGTTTTTAGTTCAGTAGAGATAATTTGAAAATATATGGGTGTAACTTTAGTGATTACTTTTGCGATTTTAGATATAAGTGTTTTATCTATACTTCTTATTTTAAAAACATATATCCTCCCTTTTTTATAAACTTTATCCTCCTCCCTCGGAAATAGCGAATCGTATACATAAAACTTATACCCCTTGCCTTGATGTATGTCTAGTAAATCCTTATCCAAGGACATACCGTTAGCTATATGTTTTCCTATTATTTCGTTAGCTTCATCAAAATACATATCTTTTATTAAATATGCTGTACAATTTAATTCAAAATATTGCATTTTTTCACCCCCTAGATTCCTTTGTCTAATACTTCTACATAAATTCTGAGATTCCTCCCACTTTTAACAATTTTTAATTCATTAATTTTATAGCTTCATTATTATCTGATGCTTTAACTTTATATTAATATATTTAATATGGTTTGTCAAGGAAATTTCTGAATTTTCTTATCACCTTTACATCTTTTACATTATATGTTTCGGTTCCAAATTAATTATTGATGACATAGCATCATTGTTATCGTTTAAATACATTATATGTTTCGGTTTTACAGCAATTATATCATATTATATTCCCAAAGTCGAAAACATATTATGCCCTCTAAGTTATTTTTTTATCTTATCCACCTCCCCTATTTACATCCCTCCCCCAATCCTATAAACTATAATCAAATACATATCCGAGGTGATCATATGAAAAATTTTAATGATATGCTAAGTGAATACGCAAAACTTTGTGTAAAAGTAGGCATCAATCTACAAAAAGGTCAACCTTTGGTTATCAATGCTCCTATTGAAGGGGCTGATTTTGTTAGGTTGGTGGCTAAACATGCCTATGCTGCTGGTGCAAAGCAAGTTCATGTTAACTGGAATGATGAAACTTTAGCCAAGCTAAAATACGAAAATGCTCCTATGGAAGTATTCGAAAACTTTCCAAAATGGCATGCTGATAGTCTAGATGAATTTGCCAAAGATGGAGCAGGCTTTTTATCCATTTATTCTGAAGATCCAGAATTACTAAAAGAAATTGACCCTAAAAAAATCGCCGCTAATAGCAAAGCCGCTTCCATGGCTTTGAAAAAATTTAGAAAATGCACTATGAACAATATAAATTCTTGGTGTGTAGTATCTATTCCAACTAAAAGGTGGGCAACTAAGGTTTTCCCTAATGTGTCAGAAGAGGAAGCTATGGAAAAACTATGGGATGCTATATTTAAGGCTAATCGTATGGACTTAGAAGACCCAATCAAGGCTTGGGAGGAACATATTAAGGATACAGAAGAAAAGGTTAAATTTTTAAATGAAAATAAATTTAAAAAGCTTTACTATAAGTCCCTTAATGGCACTGATTTAGAAATAGAATTACCAGAAGGCCATATTTGGGCTGGCGGAGGAGACTATAATTCTAAGGATATATTCTTTGTTGCCAATATGCCTACAGAGGAAGTTTTCACCATGCCTCTAAAGACTGGTGTCAATGGCGTGGTTTATAGTACAAAACCATTGAACTATGGGGGAAATCTAATCGATAATTTTAAATTGACATTTGAAAATGGAAAGGTTGTAGATTTTGAAGCTAAGAGAGGATATGAGGTACTAAAAGATCTATTATCTTTAGATGAGGGAGCAAAACATTTAGGAGAAGCAGCCTTGGTGCCTTATGATTCTCCAATATCCAATTCAAACATCATTTTCTTAAATACTCTATTTGATGAAAATGCTTCTTGCCATCTTGCCCTTGGTAAAGCATATCCTACCAACATAAAAGGCGGAGAAAACATGACTGACGAAGAGTTAGAAAAGAAAGGGGTAAATGATTCTTTGACCCATGTAGACTTTATGGTTGGTTCAAAAGATCTATCTATAGTTGGAGAAACTAAAGATGGTGAAAAGGTTCAAATATTTAAAGATGGGAACTGGGCATTTTAACTAAAAGCACCTATCTGGTTTAATTACCAAATAGGTGCTTTTCCTTTAAGCTTTGTTCTCAAATTTTATTAATTAAATACCTTTGCTCTACTCAAAGCCTTATACAATACCACAGAAGTAATAGCTCCTAATAATCCTTGCATAATGTTCCCTGGAATAGAAGCTATAGCTCCTTTTCCATACATGAATATTTCTGGTACAAAATAACCAAAAGCCATGAATACACCAGCTATGGATGTAGCAATCATAGGTTTATCCTTACCAATTTTTGTTTCCAATAGACTTGCTGCTATAAAACCTTCTAATCCTTTTACTATAAGCGTAATAGGTGCATAATGAGTATACCCTAAAAATAAATCTGCTGCTGCTGAACCAAATCCGCCTACAATAAATCCGCCTTTTTTCCCAAGTATAATAGCTGCTAAAAATACTACCATATCTCCTAGATTTAAATATCCATTAGTGCCAATAGTAGGTATATGTATTACCATAGTCATTACTACTGTTAAAGCTATAAGCACTGCATATCTTACTAGTAGTTTTAAATCACTATTTTTCATTCAAAATACCTCCCCTACCTAATAAATTATATGGGTACAGTTTGTATTTATTGTCTAACTGTATCTAGGTATATAGTAACACTTTAGCTACACTTTTTCAATAGAATTTCTTAATTTTATTTAATATTTAATTTTTGCAACGGATTCTTGCATTTCATAAGCAAGTTGTGCCAATTGATAAAATTATATTGTATCTTCGCCTAATCTTTTTTCTTTATGATATTTCATAGAATAATCCTCATCCATAGATTTTAACTCATGCTCTTCTACTTTATCGTTAAGCTTATTAAATGCTCGTTTCATCATAATTATAGAAAATATACCTGATATAAAATCTGCTATAGGATAAGATAGCCAAACTCCTAATGCACCTAAATCAAATACTTTTACCATTATCAAAGATATAGGCAGCATTACTATTATCTGCCTAAATATAGATACTAAAAAGGATGTCTTAGCCCTTCCCAAAGATTGATAATAATATATGGTCACGTAATATATACTTAGTATAGGAAATACTGCTACCATGACTCTAAAGGCTTTCGCTGATTCTATAACTAAATACCCTTCTTTAACAAACAAGGAAATAATTTGTTCTGCAAATATAATGGTCCCTAACCATAAAATTGCTGATGTAATAAAGGCAAATATTACAGTTTCTTTTACTACCTTCTTAAGTCTTTTATAATTTTTAGCTCCTAAATTATAGGCTGCTATAGGCTGCATAGCTGAACCAATTCCAAGCATCGTAATAAACATGAACATGGATACCTTTGATATAATTCCTAGTATGATTACTCCTGTATCTCCTACACTATTTAATAGCAAGTTGTTAAGTATTGCAAGGAGTATGCCATCTTCTGCTTCTACAATAAAAGCTGAAAAGCCTACACTTACTATTCCAATTATTATTTCCTTTTTAAAATTAAAACCTAAGGATAAATTAAATGTCCTGCTTACATTTCTAAATTTATAAGATGCATATAGAAATCCCGTAAATTGTGAAACTACAGTTGCGATTGCTGCTCCCTTTACTCCATAAGACAATTTAACAACCAAAATATAATCTATGATAATATTTAGAATGGCACCTAAAGATGTGCTAACCAATGTTACCCTTCTGTTTCCCAAAGCCATCATTATATATCCCATTACAGTAGTCATACATATAAATAAACTACCAAATATGATGATGGATAAATAATCATGGGCATATGAGAGAATATTATCACTAGCTCCTAACATGGTTAATATATTATCCCTAAATATATATACTAATATAATTAGTGGTATCATTATAGCAAATGCTAATGTTATTCCACTTTTAACAACATCAGCTATCCCTTCATAATCTTTTTCCCCATTTTTCCGGGCTACAAAAGTAGATGAGCCTACGGCTAACATCATGCTAATAGCTGCTATTATCCTTTGAATAGGGAACACCACTACTAATGCCCCTATTGCATTTCCACCTATAACTCTACCTACAAATAAAGTATCCACCATGTTGTATAATTCATTTACCAATAAGGCGACTATAGCTGGTATTGAAAACCTTAGTAAAACTTTTCCTACCTTTCCTTCTGCAAACAGTTTCTCGTTTACCCCATAAAAAAACCTCCTATATTCTATGTTACATATTCTATGTTAACATATATAGAAGATTTTTGCATTTAGCCCGCTAGGATATTCCTTTATTATTGAGGTATTTCTTATATTCCATATCAGTTTTTAATATATGATTTTCTATCCAATTTGCAATAAATATGATTAACTCCATACCAACTTCCTTTTGTTTTCTATCTACATCCTTATCCTCTATTGAGGCAAGCTTGTTCACAAAAGCGTCATGTTGCCTTTTATGTTTAAGAAACTTAGAATACCCATTATCCTTCATCAATTTTTCCTCATAATCAAAATGATAAATTGCATAATCCTTCATTTCATATAAGGCTTCCATTATTTCATCATATCTATCTATACCATCCTTTATAGAGACTACATTGTAGAGCGAATTACCAATCCTAAACAACTCCTGATGCTGCTCGTCTATGCTCTTAATGTTTACACTAAAATCATCTTTCCATTTGAACATAAATCTTCCCCCTATAGTTTTTATTTACATTGTATAAGTTTAGATTATATTAATAAGTATGATATCCTCCTTTTGCAATCAAGTAATAATCTTATTATACTATAGTTATAATAGATATGAAAGGATTCATTGCCACTTAGTTCAGATTTTAACTATCCTGGTGATTTTTTCTTTGTTTTTATAAAATTAATGGTTCATTATTAATTTTATTGGGTATGTATTAAGGACAAAATATAGAATATGAATAATCGTTAAAAAGAGGAGGTTAAAAAATGGAAAGAGAAAAATATATTCCTGATGTGAGATCCCAATTAAGATCCCGTATAATCGAGGTCCCCGAAGTAATATATAAGGCAAGCGGCATCAAAGTATTAGGTACTAGAATAAAATCCCTCTTATTTTGTACAGATGTGGCTATTATTAAAAATACAAATGCTAACTCCATTATTGCAGTTTATCCCTTTACACCTCAATTATCTATTACCCAAGCTATACTGGAGGTAGCTCCTGTTCCAGTTTTTGCAGGAGTTGGAGGAGGGCTTACTACTGGCAAAAGATCTGTTGATATTGCTCTTCAAGCAGAATTGATGGGGGCTTATGGAGTTGTAGTAAATGCTCCTACAGCTAATGAGGTCATTAACAAAATGTATAATAGAATCGATATCCCAATAATTGCAACTGTTGTAACTGATCATGATGATTATAAAGGGAAACTAGATGCAGGTGCTAGGATTCTAAATGTATCTGGTGGTGCAAAAACAGCTGAAATTGTAAGAAAAATCCGCAATGAATACGGTAGGGAACTACCTATAATCGCAACAGGAGGGCCAACAGATGAATCCATCCTTAGAACTATAGAGGCAGGGGCAAACTCTATTACCTATACTCCTCCTTGTACTGCTGAAATATTCGCTGGGGTTATGGAAAAATACAGAAATGATAAGGGAAGCAAATAAAGCCCAATACTTGGGTTTTATTTGTTTTTATTCTTTTATAGCCTCATACTTTGCTTGATATAATGAATATCTTTTTTCAAAAATTTCCACTTAGTTTCGGTAGTAATAATTGCTGCAAATATAGCAATACATCCTATCAAAAATCTAATCGTAAAAGATTCTTTTAAAAAAATTAAGGATAATGCCCCTCCAAAAACTGCTTCTAAACTTAATATTATGGCAGTATGAGTTGAAGAAGTATATTTTTGAGCTATGTTTTGAATTAGAAAGGCTATTAAAGTACTAAATATGCTTAAATATAATATAGAAAATATGGCTTCATTGGCAATACTAGGGGCTTTAGTTTCAAACATTAATGCAAAAATAATTGATAATATACCTGCTATAAACATTTGAATTATAGATAATACCACTGGATCATGCTTCTTTGAATAATAACCAATAGCAGATATATGAAGTGCAAAAAAAATAGCACATATAAAAGTTAAAAATTCACCATATCCCATCCTTAAACCACTTTCGAAACTTAATATTCCTATTCCAGTAAAGCAAAGAACTGCTGCCACCACATCGTATATATCTGGTTTCTTTTTACTAATTCCCCAATATATAAAAGGTACCATCACTACATTTGAAGCGGTGATAAACGCTTGTTTACCTGCTGTTGTATAATTTAATCCTACTGTTTGAGTGGCAAATCCCCCAAATAAAAATATGCCTATTAAAAGTCCTGCCTTTAAATCCTCTAACTTGGCTTTTCTAAGCCTTTTAAAAAATACTAATGCCATTAATAAAAAAGATATCATAAATCGGTATGCTAATAAATAATAGGGCGTGATATGATTTAGTGTGTTCTTTGTAACTACAAATCCACTTCCCCAAATAATAGCAACAAATAAAAGGGAAAGATCTGCATATAAGCTTTTTTTATTTTCCATGCCTTACCTCCTAGCCTTGTCCTTTAGATCTATTATAATATAAATTTTCCTATATTTACTACTTCTTTTAAGGAACCTTTTTATTTTTAACCGATATAATAATATTACTAACTATAATATAGGTGATTTTATGTATAGATCTTTAGTTTATGGAATAAATAATTTAATTCCCTTAGGAGATGGAAGCAAAGTGCCCTGCATAAATTTTGATAATGCTGCCACTACTCCTCCTTTTTCCTCTGTAATAAATAAAATAAACAGTTTTTCCCCCTACTATTCTTCTGTCCACAGAGGGACGGGGTACAAATCTATCCTATCCTCTCAGTTTTATGAAAAAGCTAGGGATATTGTATTAGATTTTGTTAAAGGTGATCCCGAGTTTCACACAGTAATATTTGTTAAAAATACAACAGAGGCCATAAATAAACTTTCCTATAGGCTTATGGATGAAATAAAGGATAGCATAGTTCTTTCTACTTATATGGAGCATCATTCCAATGATTTACCTTGGAGGTATAAATATAATGTGGATTATGTTGAAGTAGATGAACATGGGAGATTGTCCTTAGACCATTTAGAATACCTTCTTAAGAAGTATAAGGGAAAAGTAAAATTACTAGCAGTAACTGGTGCCTCCAATGTAACAGGATACCTAAACCCAATACATCAAATAGCAAGACTTGCCCACAGATATGGAAGCAAAATACTAGTAGATGGGGCTCAGCTAGTTCCACATCATCCAGTAGATATGAAACCTATAGACCACCCAGAGCACATTGATTATATTGCCTTCTCTGCTCATAAAATGTATGCTCCCTTTGGCACTGGGGTACTAATAGCTCCTAAGGATACATTCAAAAATGGCATTTCAGATCATATAGGTGGAGGTACCGTAAGGTTGGTAACTCCAAAAGAAGTCATATGGGATGACCCGCCTCAAAAAGAAGAAGCAGGCACACCTAACCTTTTGGGGGTAGTGGCTTTGGTACAAAGTATTGATACATTAAGAAAAATAGATATGGAAAAAGTTAAAAATTACGAAAGAGAGTTGACTAAATATACATTTGAAAGGATAAAAAATATACCTAATATAATTTTATACGATGATGGTGATATAGAAAATAAAGTTTCCATTATTTCCTTTAATATTGATGGATTATACCATGGAACCGTTGCAACAGCCCTTTCCTTAGAGGGAGGTATTGCTGTCAGAAATGGGTGTTTCTGTGCACAGCCCTATATCCAAAAGCTGTTGGGTGTTTCATTAAAAGATATGGAAAAATATAAAAATGACGAAAGCTTACTTAGACCCGGTACTGTTAGGGTGAGCTTTGGTCTTTATAACGATTATAATGAAATAAATGTGTTGTTAGAATTACTAAATCAAATTGGTAATAACACAAAATATTATGATTTAAAGTATAGAAACCCTCCTTTCTACTTAAAATAAGTGGGAAGGAGGGTTTTATTATGGATAAAAAGATGAATATATTAATGTTTAGTGGTGAATACGATAAAGCCTTAGCTGCCTTAATTCTAGCTAATTCTGCTAGAGAGATAAATATAGATGTGACCATGTTCTTTGCTTTTTGGGGGCTTCTCTTAATAAGAGATCCAAATAATATGTCTGAAGAAGATAAAACCACCTATGAAAAAATGTTTGCCAATATGACCCCAAAAAATATAGAAGAACTCCCCTTATCTAAAATGAACTTTGCAGGAATAGGAAAGAAAATGCTAGTTGAAATGATGGAAGAAAGTGATACACCTGCACTAACAGATTTTTTAAATGGAGCCATTAAAAAAGGAGTAAATATTCAAGCCTGCAAACTTTCCTGTGAAGTAATGGGATTTAAGGAAGAAGAATTAATCAAAGAAGTAAAAATAGTTACAGCAGAAGAATATTTACAAAATGCATTGGAATCAAATATTCAGTTATTTATTTAATGCACCAGGGACAGTTATTTTTGCATTCGAACAAAAATGGCTGTCCTAGTGTTTGTCTAAAATTCCCTTTTTAAATATATTCCTTTAGATATTTGCATTGATATATAAAATATAATTAAAGAAAATATCAACGAATATATGCTTATTTTATTTATATCTATATTCAATATCTTTTCTAGCTGGCCTGTATTTTCTAACCTTTTCATTAGTTTTCCTGTAATAGCTGGGAATACAAATATTAGTACATACAGTATTGCGTTGAAACTTCTTATACTTTCTCCAACTTTAAAATAGAATGGATAATATATGGAATAAAATATTAAAGATATATTCATAACTAAAATGGCATTCCATATGTTAGCGCTCCTACCACTTGTCTCAGCAGCTACTAGCTCCACAATATGTGTAAATATCAGTATACCACTGCAAACTATCAATATATATATAATTAGGGATACATACTTTCCCCTAACAATATTTCGTCTATCAATTGGAAAACTATTGAGAACTATTTCGCTTTTATACTTATCATCATATCCATTGGTATATATAATTGAAGCAAATATTAATGTAATCATCCCTAGAATATATATAATGTTTGCCAATATATTATTAGAAGCGAAAACTCCCATAGCACAGATAAATAATACATAGAATAATACAAATATATTCATTTTCTTCAATAGTTTTAAATCTTTTTTTACTAAATTAAGCATATTATCACCTCATTATAAATCCCTATTTTGATAAAATTTCATCGATAATATTAAAGATAGAATATATAATCCTATAACCAAAAGTAATCCTTTCGCCCCTTGTAAAAATCTCATATTATATACTAAAGAATTAGCCCCTACTGAATCTAAATTTGTTAATCCAATAAAAATTGACATAAATACTATCATATGAACTATTTGTGCAATTTTAGGCTCAAACCTAAAGTATGCTGGGAAAACTATAGATGTAGAAATCATTATTACTGGAAGAGCCTTAGCCATCATTTCCAAGTTAAAATAATCCACAGTTTTTATTTTTAAAGCGTTAATTATCCACAAATAGACCCCAATATACACAATAGTTATAGCAAAATACACAAATATAGATAAATACTTATAAAGAACTATCTCTTTCGCATTAATAGGTAGGGAGTTTAAAACATACTTAGATTTACCACTAACATCATAAGAAAAAGACGTAATTGATAAAATATAAGTATAGAATACTAATAAGGCAAAATACAGCCATTTTGGTTCATAGAACTCTATTATGAGTATTAGAAAAGGTACATAAAATATCATAAAAAGTATCTCCTGCTTACTAGAAAACATAATTGTTAAATCTCTCTTTATAATTCCAATCATATCCTTACCCCCTTACGCTATAGACCATAATATCTTCTAAGCTTGCCTTTTCTATTAATACTTTACTACCAAATATTTTGTTTACCTTATCTTTATTATCTACTAAACCTTCAAATCCAACTTTAGTCTCCCTTAACCCGATAAATTCCTTTCTAGTATCCCTATTCAAAAGATCTGTACCGCCTTTCACTATGACAAAGTTTTCTAAAACTTCATCTTTGGGTTTAGAGAATACTATTTTCCCTTTATTTATAAAGGTTATATAATCTGCTATCTTCTCTAAATCAGTAGTTATGTGGGTAGAGAAGAATATACTCTTGCTGTCATCCTGAATTATATTATATAAAATATCAAGTATCTCCCTTCTGAAAACTGGATCAAGCCCTGATGTAGGTTCATCCATTATTATAAGATCTGCATTATGAGATAAGGCTATGGCTAATGAAAACTTCATCTTCATCCCTTTAGACAAAGTCTTTATCTTAGCCTTTGGATTCAAGTCGAATTCTTTAATATAACCACTAAACTGATTATCATCCCATTTTGAATAGAAGGAAGCTACTATACTTTTCATTTGATTAATAGTTAAATCCTCATAATAATAGTTTTCATCATATACAAATCCTATCCTATCCTTTATTTCCTTCTCATATTTTATATTATCTTTACCAAATACTTTAATTTCTCCACCATTCTTTTTAAGTAAATTCATTATAAGTTTTATAGTAGTGGATTTTCCTGCTCCATTAGGCCCAATAAATCCCATTATAAACCCTGGTTCTAAATTGAAACTGATGTCGTCTAAAGTAAAATTTTTAAATTCTTTTCTCAAATTATTGACTTCCAATATATAATCCATGTCTATACCTCCTCAAACAAAATTCTTAACATTTCTTCTACTTCTTCATAAGATAATCCTAGTAACTTGCTTTCTTCTACTACTTGGGACAATCTTTCTTCTACAATTTTGAGTTTTTTCTCCCGCATGAGCTCCTTGTTTTGTCCAGCTACAAAGGAACCTTTCCCTTGCATGGTCTCTATAAAACCCTCGCCTTCCAATTCATCATAAGCCCTTTTGGTAGTGATAACAGATATTTGAAGGTCCTTTGCTAATCCTCTAATAGAAGGAAGTAAATCCCCTTCGTTTAGCTCTCCCTTTAATATCATTCCCTTTATTTGATTGGATATCTGCTCATATATAGGCTCCTTTGAAGAATTAGATACTATAATCTTCATAGCAATCCTCCTAGTCTTAACATCCACAGTGTTCATTGTGTATATACTGTTCATACTGTTTATAAACAGTATATATTCTATTTTTAAATTTGTCAATAATATTTTAGTTTGTCAACTGAAATATTTTTATAGTTGACAATATATAAAAAATTGTTTAAAATCTTATTGTCTACTTGTTTATATTTTTGGTTTACATATAGGAGGGATTATATGAAAATATCTACAAAAGAAATGATATTAGTATCTTTATTTACAGCATTAACTGCTATAGGAGCTTTTTTAAGCATACCTTTAGGGGATATATATATTACCTTGCAATCTATGTTTACCATATTAGCGGGGCTTTTACTTGGTCCTAAATTAGGTAGTCTATCTCAACTGGTTTATGTGCTATTAGGTCTTTCTGGTGTAAGGATATTTGCTGGTTTCTCTGGAGGCCCTCAAGCAATACTTAAGCCTAGTTTTGGATTTTTGATTGGATTTATATTTGCTGCTTTTATAGTAGGAAAAATTGTTCATAATGGAGAAATTATATATTTTAGAAGAATCTTTCTAGCTACTTTAGCTGGAACTTTTGTTATATACTTATTTGGGCTTCCCTTTATGTATATAATATTGAATAATGTAATGGGTAAGGCTATTTCTTTTTCTACGGCTATAAAAACTGGCTGTTTAATATTTTTACCTGGAGATTTATTAAAGGCTATTTTGTCTACTTTAGTGGCATCAAAAGTACTTAGAAGGGTGAATGTGGCTAAATTATAAACTTTATATCCAATATGCTGAAGAAGACAAGTGAAACGTCCCCTTGTCTTCTCAATTTATATATATCCTTCTATTCCACGTACAGAGACTTCCCCAGAAAATATCTCTTCTACCTTGCCATTTTCATATTCAACTATTAATTGCCCTTCTTCATCTATATCAAGTACCCTTCCTACCTTTTCTAATTCCCCCCTAATTATTCGTACTTCTTTTCCAATTAAAATAGAGTTATCTTTTGATATCTCAATGGTTTTACTTATATCTCCTTTTTCTTTAAAGGGTATGTATAATTCTTCAAAGTGATTTAAAATATATGCCAATAATTTTTTCCTATCTACTGTATTTCCCGTAATGGTTTTCAAGGATGTGGCTTTTTTAGATAATTCTTCATCAAAATCATCTTTGTCTAAATTAACATTTATGCCCATGCCCATGATGCAATAATTTATCATATTTAGCTCACAACTCATCTCCGTAAGTATACCACATACCTTTTTCCCATTAATTACAATATCATTGGGCCATTTTATATATGAATTTATTCCAATATCTTTTAAACCTTGGTTTACAGCTGCCGCTCCTATTAAAGTTATCTTGGCTACTTTTGTAGGGTCAACCTTTGGTTTTAATATTATACTCATCCATATTCCTTTACCTTTAGGTGATGTCCAGTTTCTGCCTAGTCTTCCCTTACCCTTGGTTTGTTCTTCTGCAATTATAATGGTTCCCTCTTGCTCCTTTGGGGCGATCTCTTTAGCCTTTATATTTGTAGAAGAAACACTATCAAAATAATATATATTTCGGCCAATAAAATCAGTAATTAAATATTCTTCTATTTCCCCATATGTAAGTATATCAGGAGAAGATATGAGTCTATAACCTTTTCTAGGAATGGATTCTATTATATATCCTTCTTCTTTTAATGCATTCATATATTTCCATATAGCAGAACGACTTACACCAAATTCATGGCTAATCTTTTCGCCTGAAAGAAATTCATCTTTATTTTGTTTAAGCATCATTAAAATCTTTTCTTTCAATATTATCACCTACCAATATATAAGTTTTATTAAATACAATTATAAACTATAGAGCCATTTTGTCCAATTGAATACTTATTTCTCGACATCAAAAAACCCATACATTTAAAAAAAGTCGTACCTTAATCTGGTATGGCTTTTTTATCTTATATTAAATCCTTTAAATCTCCCTTTACCTTATATGGGGTCTTTTTTAATTCTTCAATGTTTTTACTTCCTGTTAATAACATCAATACCCTGATTTTATATGTTAAATCCCTCATATACTTATTTGCCTTATCATATCCACCTTCTATTAAGTGCTTTAGTATCTCCCCAGATATGCCTACTAAGTCTCCTCCTATACATAAGGATTTGATTATATCCATACTGGTTCTAATTCCTCCACTGGATATTAAGGTTATATCCTCCGATACACGGTGGCATTGGATTAAGCTAAGGGCAGTAGGAATGCCCCAGGAATATATATCGCTAAAATCCATTTTATCATTTCTCTTATCCTCTATCTCAATAAAGTTAGTGCCTCCTATACCTGAAACATCTATATACCTTACTCCTACATTATATAATAATTTGGCTACCTTTTCTGATATTCCAAAACCTACTTCCTTTATAATTACAGGTTTTTCTACATTAGATACAATGTTTTGGATATTATCTAAAACCCCTCTAAAATCCCTATCTCCTTCTTTCATGACCAACTCTTGGGCTGGATTTAAGTGGAGTTGAATACCATCTGCATCTAATATATCCATGGCATATTTAACCTCATCTAAAGACGCATTGGCATTTAAATTAGCTATTACTATTCCTTCCTTTCCCATTACCTTTCTAACGATTCTAAAAGATTCTTGGCTTTCTTTATCCTTCAATGCTATGGTTTGGGAACCCACTGCCATAGGAATATTGTATCGTTTTGCTATTTTTGACAAATCTCTATTTATTTCCTGGGAAAATTCTGTTCCTCCCGTAATTGCGTTTATCATTATTGGATATTCTACAATTTTATCTAAAAATCTAGTTCTTGTGTCGATTTCATCTAAATTTAATTCTGGTAATGAAATATGTTCTATATATACATCTTCAAATAGGGTTTTATTCCTAGATATTGACTTTAAATAATATTCTATATGCTCTTTTTTTCTATCTTTTCTTATATCTTTTTTCATAAAATCCTCTCTTTATTCGGTTAACAAAAATCCACTAAACATTTCCTCAACTAATACTTTTGTTTCTTCTTCATCATATATAAAGTAGGATGGTTTAGTATTTATACCTTCCCCAGGTAATCTAACCATTTTAATATTGTCAAAATCTATATCTTTAACACTATCTATACCTTTCAGTGCTACACTCATAGGTATATTAGTATCTACATAATCATAATAGGCTTTTGTCATTTTATATAGCTTAGGAATAGTAAAGTTTTTGAGCTTAAATGTCTGTTTAATGAATTCTTTCATAAACAACTGCTGAGCCTCTATTCTCCCTAAATCACCTTCTGGATAAGATCTAAACCTTAAATATTCTATGGATTTATCTCCATCTAAGGTCTGCTGACCTTTTTTAATATTTATTATTAATGGTGGTTTAGCGACTATATCCTTATAGTACATATTTCTTGGAACATCTATTTCTACTCCTCCAATAGCATCTACTATTTCTTTAACTGCTAAATAATCTACTGTAGCATAATACTTTAAATCTATTTTTAGCAAATCTCTTACAGCATCCATTGCTAAATATGGTCCACCATAGGAGTGAGCATGAGTAATCTTCTCTTGATTTTTTCTCCCTCTTATATTGGTTTTTGTATCTCTAGGAATGGATAACATACTGATTTCACCAGTCTTAAAGTTATACTTGCAAAGAATCATGGTATCAGATCTATATCCTGTTGTTATATATTTATCTTCTGATTTTTTCCTTTTTTCTTTTAATCTTTTTACACCACCAGTATTATATTCATCATCTACGCCCATTAGCAAAAATATCATTTCGTCTTTATCTTTTAATACTTCTTCTGCTTCTGAATTATCCTCTTCTTCTGTAGAGGCTGCAGAATCTTTATTTAATACAAAATGGCCCACTCCAGCAAAAAGTGCAGAAAAAGCTATCAATGCTATCAAAAATGTAGCCCAAAAATTTTTTTTCATTTCACTACCTCCAATGTGTACAAGCTATATAATTAATATAGTACTAGATACGGAGAAATTTTGCAATGACAATAGGGTTACAATTTAGATACATAGGGGTTTCCTTCAATATAAAATCTATAGGGAAAATCCTTAGCTTCTTCTGCATAATCTATTCCTATTCTAGTTGTTTCAATAATGTTAAATTTATCTTGCTGCCCTTCTTCTAAATATAATCTATCTTTACATAAATCCTCTTTATCTAAGGTTTTATCTATTTTTAAAGCCATAGATAATTTACCCGGTCCATTGGTTAGGTTGTTTTTTTGATAATTATTTAACTCATCATAATTTTTCCCATATCTATATAAAGCCATTCCGTTTACACCTTCTATAGGTTCTATGGCTCTAATAAGAACTGCCTCTGGCACTCCTTCTTCCTTTGCCACTATATTAAAACAATAATACATTCCATATATTAAATAAACATAGGCTGTCCCTGGTAATCCATACATAGTCTCTACTCTTTTAGTCTTTTTGCCGCCATAGGAATGAGCTGCCTTATCTATAACTCCTAAATAAGCTTCAGTTTCAACAATTTTTCCCTTTAATATATCCTCACCTGTTTTGTGAACTATTACCTTGCCTAGTAATTCTTTTGCCAATATTAATGTATCTCTACTATAAAAACTTCTATCTAGCTTCATTTAATCCTCCTATTCTTGCCAAGATAAAAAGATATAACTTAAAAGGAATTAGACAGAAGCATTGGAAAAGCATCTGCCTAATTCCATACTCTATTTTTTAAATAAATTTTTCTACCATATCCAATAGTATATCTTTTTTTAGTTCCTCTGCTTTCTCTTCTCCTACTAGATTTTCTACTAGCTTTAATGCAAAATAAACTGCTACTGCTGGTCCTCTTGCTGTTATAATATTACCATCTTGGACTACTAAATCTTCTTTATATATTCCCTCTTTTAGATCATTATCAAAGCCTGGATAAGAAGTAACTTCCCTTTCCTTTAATATGCCTGCCCTCTGAAGTACAATGGGACCTGCACATATAGCTGCTATTAATTTTTCCCCTCTATTGAATTCCTTTACTAGCTCAATTACCCTATCATTTTTTCTTAAATTGGTAGCACCAGGCATACCTCCTGGAATTACTAATCCATCATAATTCTTAATGTTTTTTATTTCATCTAAAACTTTGTCTGATGTTACAACTATCCTATGGGCTCCTTCTACGGTTTTTTCTCCCATTATCGAACAAATATCTACTATTATGTCCACCCTTCTCAAATAGTCTACTGTTGTAAGGGCCTCTACCTCTTCAAATCCCTCTGCTAATAATAATAGTACCTTCTTCATTTAAATACCCCCCTAAAAATATACTTATATGTATTATACCAATAATGCAAGAAATTAACAAAGGCTTCCATTAAATCTATTTATATATAAAACTAAAACCAGCCCAAGGGCTGGTTTTAACTTAAATTTAGACTATTAGATAATCTTTTTTTCGTCCATTTTATTTTATTCAAGTCTAAATACATATATTCTGGATTGATTTTCATTTCGGTAAAGCCTAATGAAGAATAAAAATCCTTTAAATGTTTGACTAAAACTTCCCTTTCTTTCCTATCCATATCCTCTTTTGAATCAAATTCTAGATCATCAGTGATAGGGTCTGGGAAAAGTCCAACATACCTTATATCATCATCAATATATTCTGAAATGTTCTTTATAAGTTCATCTAAAATTATTTTTCCTGCACCGTTTCCCCTATATTTAGGTTTTATATAGAACCTGTCTAAATGATAGATGTTTTTCCCTTGGTTTTTAAAACAAGACGTTTCCTTAACTAGACATCTACATATATCAAAGGTTTCTTCATTATAATGGTGAAGTAGTGAAATTAATTCACCTTTCTTTTTGTCTTTGCTTAAAACTGATAAATTGAAAAAATGTCCCGTTAATTCTCCTACTACTTCTTCTTTACCATTTATCAACTCACAAATATTAAAATGAATTTCTTTAGTATAAGGATAATAATCATGAGATAATTTTGGTTCTTTTCTTAAATAAATGGTAAAGTTATAATTATTATATGGTTCTTCACTGTCGGTTACAATAATCCCAATCCTCCTGATTTTTTATTTGCAATAGCTTATATTGATATTATACTACTTATGTAAAAATTATTCAAAAAAATATGGCATAGTTCCGTTATTTCAAAGGGGTTTAGAACTATGCCAATGGTGGGCTTATTTATGTTCTTCCAATTTAGCTATAGCCGAATTGTAAAGTTCTGTTATTTTAGAGAGTACATTGTTATCAATAATATTTTGATTTTCTTCTATAATATCTATATATTTACTTACTGTCTCAGGCGTTACAGCGTTTCTCATACCTGCTACTTTTTTATAGCTAGATAAAACCTCATCTTTTATTATCTTGGTTTCATTATCGTATATTGGAGTATTATCTGAACCTTGTAAATAAAATTTTAAATATACTCCATAAAGTCTTAGTAGTTCTTCATATTTTATTCCTTCTGGATATTTTATAATATGCTCTTCTGTTTTAATGATTCTTTCAGCCAATTCATCAAAGGAAATTAATAATTCAGCATCCAACATTGTAGGAACATTGGAATCCATGGATTTGATTTCCAAATAATCTTTTATCTCATCCGATAGGTATTTGTCGTAGCTTTTCAATGCTTCATAATCCACAATGGGATAAAAAGAACCTTCCATATTTATTAATTTATATTTCCCTTTTATTATCTTTTCCATTAACTCTTTTAAATTACCATTCTTTATCTCTTTTGTCTTTGCTTCATCGAAAAACAAATTTTCATAGTTCCCATCTTTATCTTGCCCTTCACTCGATTGAGGAATTCCAGATAAACTTATTAATTCCATTTGATAGTCTTTCGTAAATAATTGTTCTGTATATTTTTCTAAATATTCTTCTTGGACTTCTTCCAAGCTTTTAATCATCTCTACAGCATCTTTTTCTTGCATTTTTTCAATATTTTCATCTATAAACTTTACTAGTATCATAGGTTCATTGTGGCTTTTAACCATATTTCTGAACTCCTGCATTATCTTTTCTTTATCATCTTCAATTGAGGTTTCTGACTTTTCATCTACTTTACCAACAGGTTTTTTATTATCTTCTTCTGCCTTTTTTGATTTACATCCTGCAAGAGATACAAGCAAAGTTATGCCAATAATCAAAAATAGGGCTATGGATTTTTTTCTCATAATATTACCTCTTTCAATGTTTATTTACAATATTATACCCTAATGGCAAAAATTCTTGTAAGTCTTTTCAATAAATTTCTATATTCAATATACCAATTTATTGTCTAAAAATCATTACAAATGAGTTACAAAAAAATTCCCAATTTGAGCCCCTAAAAGATACGCTCAAAATGATAAACTATCATCCTGAGCGTATCTTTTAAGCTTAACTTTTTATATCATAAGCTTTTAGTGATGATTCTTTCTTTTCTTCTATATTATCATAGGCCGTTGAAAGCATTAACTTCAATCGATTCAATTGATTTACTTCACTAGCCCCAGGATCATAATCAATAGGAACAATATTAGCTTTTGGATATCTTTCTCTAATGGACTTAATCATACCCTTACCAGTTATATGGTTAGGGAGGCAGCCAAAAGGTTGAGCACACACAATATTTTCTACTCCACTATTAATTAACTCTAACATTTCAGCTGTTAATAACCATCCTTCTCCATACTGGTTGCCTATGGATACTAGTTTCTCTGCTTCTTTGACTAATTCATAAATAGTCAAAGGTTCATCAAATCTTTTACTATTCCTTAAAGCTTCTCTTATAGGTTTCCTATAATATTCAATATATTTTATAGCTATGTCCCCGCCTATTTCAGGCAGTATGCCTTTTGATAGGTATTTATGTTTATAAGTCGCATTGTAGCAGCAGTAAAGTAAGAAATCTGTTAAATCAGAAACAACTGCTTCTGCCCCTTCTTTTTCTAAAATACCTACTATATCATTGTTGGCCGTAGGATGGTATTTTACTAAAATCTCTCCAACTACCCCTACTCTAGGCTTAACCATATCCTCATCTATTTCTAATTCATCAAAATCCTTTACAATTTTATAAACATTTCCCTTAAACTCTTTCTTATCCCCTACTTTAACGGACTTAGCACACCTTTCCATCCAATTCTTGCTTAGTATATTTGCAGAACCTTTTATTTTCTCATAAGGTCTTACCCTATATAATAGTCTCATAAGAAGATCTCCATATAGAACAGCCATTATGCCTTTCCTAGCCATTTCCATAGAGTAGGTAAAGCCTGGGTTAGTTTCTATACCTTGAGCAGACACAGCAATAACTGGTACATTCCCAAAGCCTGCATCCTTTAAAGCTTTTCTTATAAATCCAATATAATTAGAAGCCCTACATACTCCACCTGTTTGACTCATCATTACAGAGGTGTTATTTAAATCGTATTTACCTGATTTTAATGCAGCTATAAATTGACCTACTGTAATTATTGAGGGATAACAAGCATCGTTATTCACATATTTAAGTCCTTCATCAATAGCCTTTGTATCCACTGATGGTAAAAACTCTAAATGATATCCACAGGTATTTAATGCTTCCCCTAGAAGATAAAATTGAATAGGTGCCATTTGAGGTACCAATATGGTATGTTTTTCCCTCATTTCCTTAGTGAATACTATTCTTTCCTTTTGTTCAACCTTTCTCCCTACTTTAAATTCTTTCTTTTCCCTTTCTTTCAACGCTGCATTTAATGACCTTACCCTAATCTTTGCAGCTCCTAGATTGCTCACCTCATCTATTTTAAGCACAGTATATATTTTCCCATAAGCATGAAGTATTTCTTCGACTTGATCCGTAGTAACAGCATCTAATCCGCAGCCAAATGAGTTTAATTGTATGAGCTCTAAATTTTTCTGTTTAGCTACAAAGGATGCCGCTCTATATAGCCTAGAATGGTAAACCCACTGATCTAAAACCCTTAAAGGTCTCTCGGTTTTCCCTAAATGAGCCACAGAGTCTTCCGTTAAAACAGCCATACCCAAAGAAGTTATTAGTTTAGGTATACCATGGTTAATTTCTGGATCAACATGATAAGGCCTACCTGCTAATACTATACCCTTGATTCCTTCCTCTTTCATGATTTTGAGGGTCTCTTCTCCCTTTCTCTCTATATCATGTTTATAAGTTATCATCTCATCCCAAGCTTTATCAACAGCTTTTTTAATCTCTCTATATGGTATAGATAAACCTTTTAACTCATCTCTAAGTCTTTTCTTAAGTCCTTCTTTATCATCAAAAGTAATAAATGGATTTAAAAATAATATATCTTTTTGTTTTAATTCCTCTACATTATGCTTTATTACTTCAGAATACCCTATTACAACGGGACAATTCAAATTATTATCTGCTTTTTCATCTTCCCTATGCTCATAAAATACAGCAGGATAAAATATGAATTTAATGCCCTTTTCTATTAGATCCATAATATGTCCATGAGAAATTTTAGCTGGATAACATGCAGTTTCACTAGGTATAGAACTAATACCCTTTTCATAAACCTCCCTATTGGAAGGAGTAGATAAAACTACTCTAAAACCTAAATCAGTAAAAAAGGTATGCCAAAAAGGATAGTTTTCATACATATTTAAAACCCTTGGTATTCCTACGGTTCCTCTTTTAGCTTCATCTTCTGATAAAGGGGTATAATCAAAGGTTCTCTTGTATTTGTAATCAAATAGGTTTGGAATATTTTTTGAGCTCTTTTCCATTCCTGCACCCTTCTCACATCTATTCCCTGTTATATACCTTTTACCATCGGAAAATAGGTTTATGGTCAATAAACAATTGTTTCCGCATCCACCACATTGGCTTCTCTTACTTTTGTAGGTAAAGCCTTCCAACTCATCTTTTAAAAGTATATTTGATTCTGTTCCTTCTTTATATCTTTCTTTGGCTATTAATGCTACCCCTAAAGCACCCATTAATCCTGGAATATCTGGCCTAACTACCTCTCTTCCAGAGACCAACTCAAAGCTTCTGAGGATGGCATCGCCATAGAATGTGCCCCCTTGAACTACTATATTTTCTCCCAATTCTTTTGGATCTCTTATTTTAATAACCTTTTGAATAGCATTTTTAATTACAGAATAAGAAAGGCCTGCTGCAATATCCCCTATTGTAGCCCCTTCCTTTTGAGCCTGTTTTACCTTAGAGTTCATAAACACGGTACAGCGAGAACCTAAATCTACTGGGTTTTTAGCTAAAAGTCCCTCATTTAAGAAATCCTCTACAGACATATTTAGTGAATTGGCGAAGGTTTCCAAGAAGGAGCCGCAGCCCGAAGAGCATGCTTCATTTAAAAGTATGCTATCGATTACTCCATCTTTTATTTTCATACATTTCATATCTTGTCCACCAATATCTAGGATGAAGTCCACTTCTGGTTGAAAAAATTGGGCAGCTTTATAATGGGCCATGGTTTCTACCTCTCCCATATCTATGTTTAATGCAGCCTTAATAAAGTCTTCTCCATAGCCAGTAACTGCAGAATACGTGATCTTTTCCCCATCTGGAAGTTTAGCATATATTTCCTTAATTATTTTAATTACTAAATCTAAAGGTTTACCTTTATTACTGCCATAATAAGAAAAGAGGATATTGTTATCTTCATCTATTAGGACAGCCTTTGTTGTTGTAGAACCCGCATCAATTCCTAAGAAGGCCTTACCACTATGGGTACCTATATCCTTATATGACATCTTTTTGGTTTCGTGTTGTTTCCTAAATTGTTCTAACTCATTTTCGTCCATAAATAATGGTCTTATATTTTTGATCTCTGATTCAATAGGCTTATTAAGGTCCATTAATCTATTTTTTAATTCTTCAAAACTTATTACTTTTTCTTCCGTTGAAGCAACCGCTGCACCTATAGCTACAAACAACTGAGAATTTTCAGGAAATATTACTTCATCATCTTTTAACTCCAAGGTATCTATATATCTCTCCCTTAATCCAGATAAAAAGTGAAGGGGCCCACCTAGGAAAGCTACCCTTCCTTTAATTGGTCTGCCACAAGCAAGGGCTGATATAGTTTGATTTACTACAGATTGAAATACAGATGCCGCTATATCCTCCTTTGATGCCCCTTGATTTATTAAAGCTTGGATATCTGTTTTGGCAAATACCCCACATCTAGAGGCTATTGGATATATAACCTTGTGTTTATTTGCTAATTCGTTTAATCCCGCAGCATTAGTTTCAAGTAAGGAGGCCATTTGGTCTATAAATGCGCCAGTTCCCCCAGCACATATGCTATTCATCCTTTGCTCAACATTTCCATCCAAGTAGGTAATTTTTGCGTCTTCTCCTCCTAATTCAATAGCTACATCAGTTTCTGGAATGAATTTTTTGATACCAGTTGTTGATGCAACAACTTCCTGTATAAATGAAATGTCCAGCCATTTTTGAACAGAAAGTCCTCCAGAACCGGTAACCATAATTGTTATTCTTTCATTTTTAAATCTTTTATAAGCATCTAATACTACTTCCTTTACACTATTCTTAACATCAGAATAATGCCTTTGATAAGTGCTATATATAAGATCATATGAAGAATTTAAAGCCACTAATTTAACGGTAGTGGATCCTACATCTAAACCTAAATGTATTCTAGTCATATCTTTGCAGCCTAGCTGCCTACCCCCTTGTATTATTCTATATAGCAAAATGCAATTTGATTTACATAATTAATTAGATTAAATGAATTATAGCATAGTTGATGATAAATTACAAATATTTGAAACAGTGTATAAACCTTAAAACTAGCTGATACTTCAATTAATTCTTCTCTTAATAATACTGTACTTTATTATCTTATTATTGCATATTTCATTTTATATCTATATTCATAATTAGAGGAGGTAAATCTTTTTTCCTTGAAAGCCCAAGTATCTGATGCTATAATATTATCTATAGAATATAGGGGCGATTGGTTCAGCTGGTTAGAGCGCCACGTTGACATCGTGGAGGTCGTTGGTTCAAATCCAATATCGCCCACCATTTTAAAATTCAAAAGCCCAAGTCATTGGGCTTTTGAATTTTTCAGTAGCTTTTTATATAATTCTTGATTTAAACTTTCTAGAAACAAAATACGACGCATCTTCTTGGTATACATATAATCTGGCCTACCTGTAAATTGTTTGGATCGATACCTGGATTAGCATTTATTATAGCCTGCACTGATACATTAAATTTTTGACTAATAGAAAATAGAGTATCCCCTGGCATAATTGTATAGTAAAATCCATTTGGACATGGAGGTATTGGTGCTGCCTGTGGTATACATATTACCTGACCTATTTGTAAATTATTTGGATCAATCCCTGGATTAGCATTTATTATAGCCTGCACCGATACATTAAATCTTTGGCTAAGAGTGAATAGAGTGTCCCCTGGCCTTATGGTATAGTAAAATCCATTTGGACATGGAGGTACTGGTGCTGCCTGTGGTATACATAT
>DHBY01000064.1:32485-70292 GCA_002398845.1 Firmicutes bacterium UBA4916
ATTCGCATTTATTATGGCCTGCACCGGTACATTAAATCTTTGACTAAGGGCGAATAAAGTATCCCCAGGTTTTATTGTATAGTAAAATCCGTTTGGACATGGGGGTACTGGTGGCGGTGCTGCCTGTGGTATACATATTACCTGACCTATTTGTAAATTGTTTGGGTCAATCCCTGGATTCGCATTTATTATGGCCTGCACTGATACATTAAATCTTTGACTAAGGATGAATAAAGTGTCCCCAGGTTTTATGGTGTATAAAAATCCATTTGGACATGGAGGTATTGGTGTTGGTGCTGATCCTGGTATACATATTACCTGGCCTATTTGTAAATTGTTTGGGTCAATCCCTGGATTAATTGCCATAATAGCTGCTACAGTTGTATTAAATCTACCAGCCAATAGGAATAAAGTATCTCCTGCCTTGATAGTATAAGGAAAGCTTCCAGCAGGGCATTTTTTTTCAATCTTATTATTACCGCTCATACTAACCACCTTTCTTTCATATAATTATCTGCACTATATATTATGCAAAAGGTGCAATATTTGTTAAAAATACTTTAAGAAAAAAAGGAGCATCCTGAGCTCCCTTTTTCTTAATTAGAAAGTTGGTATACATATGATTTGCCCTACTTGAAGTCTATTAGGATCTATTCCTGGATTAGCTCTTATTATAGCATCAACACTTACACCAAACTGTTGACTAAGTGTAAAGAATGTATCCCCTGGCCTTATAGCATAATAAAATCCATTTGAGCAAGGAGGTGTTGGAGTAACAGGCTTTGGTATACATATTGTTTGCCCTATTAAAAGTCTATTTGGGTCGATTCCAGGATTAGCACTAATTATAGCTTGCACTGATACACCAAACTGTTGACTGAGTGCAAATAGGGTATCTCCTGCTTTTATTGTATAGTAAAATCCATTTTGGCAAGGTGGAAGTGGAGGCGCAGCCCCTGGTATACAAATTCTCTGACCAACTTGGAGTCTATTGGGATCAACCCCTGGATTAGCTCTAATTATCGCATCAACGCTTACGCCAAATTGTTGACTAAGTGTAAAGAATGTATCTCCTGGCCTTACTACATGGAAGAACCCATTTGGGCAACTAGGTTGTGGTGGGGTTACCGCCCCTGGTATACATATTACCTGGCCTATTTGTAGATTATTTGGATTGATTCCAGGATTTATTGCCGTAATTGCCTGCACTGTAGTATTAAACCTACTAGCTAATACGAATAATGTATCTCCTGATTTTATAGTATATGCAAAGCTTCCCGTAGGACAATTTTGTTTTATATTATAATTTTTAACCATAATATTCACCTTTCCTTCTTATATTTATCTGCACTATATATTATGCTAAGAAGGTAATAGGTGTTAATAGATAAGTTAAAATCTAATATTTCCTTTGTCTTGTTCTTCACAATAGGACTAAATTGTGCTAGCATATTTAGAACATTCTAAACAAGTGTTTTTAGACCTTTCTTATCCAGTATAATGATCCTTCTATGTCCTACTAGTTTTATCCAACCCATCTCTTGAAAATGTGAGAGCTTTCTACTTAATGTTTCTTGGCTCATGCCTATATGAGAAGCCAAATCTCCTTTGCTTATCTTGAGAATAATTTCTCCTTTATCATTAGACAAATCTAAAAGAGTCCTTGCAATTCTACTTTCAACATCATGGATTCCTAAATGCTCAATTAAGTTTTCAGCTTTGCCTAGCCTTCCACTTACTTCTTCCAATACCTTAAAGGCTATGGTAGGGTATTTTACCATTAGCCCTTTTAACTTTTCCCCATCTATGACACATACAGTAGTATCTTCTAAAGCCTCTGCGTTATCTGTTAGGGGTTCATGAACAAATAGGGAAAGCTCTCCCATAAAATCTCCTTGTCCTAAAACCCTAATTACCTGTTCTTTCCCTGAATCAGAAAACCTTGTTATTTTAACCCTACCCTTATGAATTACAAATAACTTTTCTCCTTTGTCCCCAGCCATATATATCATTTCGCCTTTTTTATATTCCCTACTATTTGTAATCATGGCTACTTCCATCATCTCTTCATAGGTTAAAGTGCTAAATATAGGAACTATCTCTATACAAGTTTTATTTTTTCCAACCGTTTTACAACTAAAATCCATAGGTTCGCCTCCTATTATATGGAGACTTGAGCTTTGCTTTTACCCTTATCCCCATATCCCAAAAGTCTTACTGCATTTATAATTACTAATAGTACACTTAGCTCATGAATAAGCATCCCCGATGATAAAAATACAACCTTTCCCAATACTCCTATTATAAGTGCAGCTGCCACTATTATAGCAAAATATATATTTTGTTTCATGTTTTTTACTGTAGCACGGCTTAGGCCTATAGCATAGGATAGTTTCTTTACTTCATCAGACATTAATACTACATCTGCAGTTTCCATAGCCACTTGAGTACTAGCTCCACCTATAGCAATGCCTAGATCTGCTGAGGCCAATGCAGGGGCATCATTTACTCCATCTCCTACCATAGCCGTAGGTCCAAATTTCCTTTGTAATATTTCTAATTTTTCTACCTTCTCCTCTGGAAGTAGCTCTGCATAATATTCATCAATTCCTAATTCTTCTGATATTGCGGCTGCTGCTCTTTCATTATCTCCTGTTAGCATTACTACCTTTTTTATGCCTTGGCTTTTTAAATTCTTAATAAGTTTTTTTGCATCTTCCCTTACCGTATCTGCTATAGATATAGCTCCTAACATATTTTTTAAATTAGAGATAAATATCACTGTCTGCCCATGCTTCTCCTCTGCCCTTACATATACTTCCTCTTCTTCAGTTATATTAATACCACTTTTTGTAAATAACTTTCTATTGCCAATTAAATAATCCTCACCTTTAATCTTTACCTTTAGTCCTTCTCCTGTGATGATTTCTGATTCTTCAGGCTCTTCATTTAATGAACCAAACTTCTCACTTGCTGATAATTTAATAGCCCGTGCTAATGGATGTTCTGAATAAGTTTCTCCAATGGCAGTTATTTTCAATAGTTCATCCTCTTCTATACCAAAAGCTTTTATTCTAGTTACTTTAGGCTTTCCTTCTGTTAAAGTACCTGTCTTATCAAAGGCTAGCACTTCAATTTTCCCCAATCTTTCCATTATGTCTCCACCTTTAATAAGTACTCCATGTTTGGCTCCATTTCCAATACCAGCTACTATGGAAACTGGAGTAGATATGACTAAAGCCCCTGGGCAAGCTATTACCAATAGTGTAAGGGATATAACCAAATCCCTTGTAAACAAAAATAATAATATAGCAAGTATTATGATTGAAGGAGTATAGTATCTAGAAAATTTTTCTAGAAATTTCTGAGTCTTAGCCTTTTTATCCTGAGCTTCCTCTACCATCTCAAGTATTCTAGCAAAGGTAGTATCTTCTCCAACTCTATCGGCCCTTATTTTTAAATATCCTGATTCGACTATGGTTCCTGAATAAACAGTGCCCTCAAGCCCTTTATCAACTGGTATGGATTCTCCTGTAATGGTAGATTGATTTATATAAGCATTTCCCTCTATTATAGTCCCATCCACTGATATTTTTTCTCCTGGCTTAACTATTACTGTATCTCCTTTCACCACCTTATCTGGAGAGATTTCCACCTCTATTCCATTTCTTACTACTCTTGATACATCTGGTGCTAGATCCAATAAAGCCTTTATAGAAGATCTGGTTTTCTCTAAAGTTTTAGATTCTAAATACTCTCCTAGCATAAATAAGAAAGTAACAGCTGCAGCTTCCCAGTATTCTCCTATAAGCAATGCCCCTATTACAGCCAAAGTTACCAATGCATCTATTCCTACTATTTTATACCTTAATGCAGAAATGGCATTTTTCATAATGGGAAACCCTGCTACAATTGCTGCAGCAATCATAAATATATTTGCTAGCATCAAATCTAAAGCAGTATTTTTTAAAATGAAAGATATTATAATCAATATCCCAGATAATGCTACCCTTTTACCTTTGCTAATCCTCACTATACTCCCCCCTAAAAGCCCTTATTTTTCTCCTAAAATCTCAAACCCTAATCTTTCAATGGTGTTTTTAATATCTTTAGACTCTACAACTGATTCATCAAAAGTAACCTTTGCCTTACTTGTGTTAAATAATACCTCTGATTCTTTTACACCTTCGGTCTTTTTTAATGCTCCTTGGATTTTCGCCATGCAAGATGGACATGTCAAAGTTTCTAATTGATAAGTTTTTGTTATCATGATAAATCCTCCTTTATTTTTATTTATTTTACTTTCTAATCTCATTATAAAAGCTTACGATATTTAATTCTTTGACCTAAATCAAAATTCATAAAAATAGCAGAAATAATATCTGCTATTTAGGGGAGAGTATTTATGCCAATATTTTTACTTTTTTATATTAATACCCTTTTTATTAAACTTTTATTCTTAAAATTGGCAAAAAAATAAATGGGACAGTATTTTCTGTCCCATTGTCTTTATCTTTTTGGATTAGCTAGTTCAACTTTTACCTTAGTTCCTTTTATCCTCTTATTATTTAACCCTCCAATTACTTCTTCAACATATTCTTCGGGAATTTCTACAAAAGTAAATTTATCATACATATCAATATTACCTACGGTTTTCCTTGGCAAGCTAGTTTCATTTAGTATGGCGCCTAATATATGTCTTGGGCTGACACCTTTTCGTTTACCTATATTGATATGCACTTTTGACATGGCCTTATTAACACTTGTACCTCCAAAGTCTACTGCATCTAGTTCTTTGTGGCTATCTAATCTACTATTTATTAGATAAAACTTTAAAAGAGCTGCTGCTACATCAAAGGAGCTATAGTCCTCCTCTAATAAAGGATTAATGATTTTTTCATATTTATCTAATCCGCCTTTGTCTATTTCTTCTTTTATTTTTCCTAACAATATATCTGTTTGTTTTTCTTCTATATCTTTTAATGTTGGTAAATCTTTTCTTGTTATCTTAGTCTTTGTATATCTTTGTATGTCTTTAATCCTAGATATATCCCTACCTACTACAAGGCTAAAGGCCATTCCTTCTCTGCCTGCTCTAGCAGTTCTCCCAATTCTATGAACATAATATTCTTCATCATGAGGTATATCGTAATTAAATACTATATCCACATCATCAACATCAAGGCCTCTAGCAGCCACATCAGTAGCTACGAGTATATCAATATTTCCAGTTCTAAACTTTGACATTACCTTATCCCTTTGAGGCTGCCTTAAATCCCCATGAAGGCCATCTACAAAGTAACCTCTTCCTTGTAATTCAATAGTCAATTCATCAACCTTTTTCTTGGTATTACAAAAAACTATAGAGAGTTTAGGATTATATATATCTATAAGTCTACAAAGTATTTCAGTCTTCATATGCTCTTTTAATTCAAAATAATATTGCTTTACTTCTGGTACTGTTAATTCTTTATGAACCACCTTAATTGTCTTAGGGTTATTTTGATATTTTTTTGCAAACTTAACTATTTCATTAGGCATAGTAGCTGAGAAAAACAAAGTTTGTCTTTCTTCTGGCATATGGTTCATAATTAGTTCTATATCATCCCTAAATCCCATATCGAACATTTCATCTGCTTCATCTATTACCACCATTTTAATATTTCCAAGCTTTAGAGTCTTCCTTCTAATATGGTCAATTACCCTACCAGGAGTTCCGACTACAATTTGAACCCCTTTTTTCAAAGCTTTTATCTGCCTATCAATGGGCTGTCCTCCATATACTGGTAGTACAAAAATATCTCTTTTATGTTTTGATAACCTTTTTATCTCCTCTGCTACTTGAATAGAAAGTTCCCTAGTTGGACATAAAATTATAGCTTGTAATGTCCTGTCCTCTCTGCTGCACATTTCAATAATAGGTATTCCAAAAGCGGCAGTTTTACCTGTTCCTGTTTGTGCCTGCCCAATTATATCCAATCCATCCATAATATCAGGTATTGCTTGGGATTGTATTGGAGACATTTCTTCGAACCCCATATCTGAAACAGCTTTTTGAATCTCCTTTGAAAGATTTATATCTTCAAATCTTAATTTTTCCATTAATTCAATACATCCTTCCTTATTTATCTAGCTAATTAAGTATATATATAATATGCCATATTTGCAAGGAAAATATTTTATAATAAATAAATATTATATCCATTTCATGGGTGCTTTCTCAAAATGGGTTTTAATATTTAATTAAATAAATTTTTATCGCTAATATCTTTAAATAAACCTAATAGTTCTTTCTTAGTTAAAGAGTTCTTTGCGTCTCCAGAAATATCTATTAATTTATTCCCCCTATGAAGCATAATCAATCTGTTCCCATATTTAAGGGCATGATCTATATTGTGGGTTACCATGATAGTAGTTAGTCCCTTTTCTTTTACTATCTTTTCTGTAATATCCATAACAATTTCGCTAGTCTTTGGATCCAAGGCTGCTGTATGTTCATCAAGAAGTAATAATTCTGGTTCACCAATAACTGCCATAATTAAGGCAAGAGACTGTCTTTGGCCTCCTGATAGTTGAGAAACAGGGGTATTGAGTTTGTCTTCTAGCCCTAGGCAGAGAACCCCTAGTATTTTTTTAAAATATTCTTCATCCTTTTTATTTATAAGAAAAGATAATCCAAATCTTTTCCCTTTATTCTTGGCCATGGATAAATTTTCATATATAGTCATAGATGGATTAGTCCCTAAGGATGGATCTTGAAATATTCTAGAAATTCTTTTACATTTTTCATATTCTGTATCCATTGTAACATCTATTCCATTAAGTATCATTTTTCCTTCATCTACCCTAGTTTTCCCAGAGATAATGTTTAAAAGAGTAGATTTACCTGCCCCATTACTCCCTAAAACGCATATAAAATCATCTTTTCCTATATCCATAGAAAAATTATTAAACACCATTTGTTCATTGGCACTACCTTTATTGAAAGTTTTTGATATATTTTCAAATTTAAGCATTTCTACTACCTGCTTTCTTTAATCCTAAAAGATATTTGAATTTTTCCTTACCTAAACTATATCTTCTTCTATTAGCTAATAATTCCCTGCTGTTTCCAATAGATAAAGCAATTATTACAATTATTGAACTAATTAAATTCAAATCGCTTGGGTTAAACCCAAATCTTAAACTAAGTGCAATACTAGTCCTATATAATAATGTACCTATTATGCAAAATATGCTTGAATTTGAAAGATTTATCTTCCTAAAAATATTATATCCAATGATAATTGATGCCAACCCCATTATCATAGTTCCAGTTCCCATATTTATATCACTAAATCCTTGATACTGAGCCAGTATTCCCCCAGATAAAGCTATAAAAGCATTAGAAAGGGAAAGAGCAAATATTTTTATACTTCCTGTATTGATACCTAAAGATGTAATCATATTTTCATTATCCCCTATGCCTTTCAACAAATATCCAAGCTTTGTTTTAAAAAGCAATGTGAAAAATGCTGCACAAATAAAAGTAATAATACACAGCATCAATAATATATTTTTATCTGTAAATATACTTTCTTGATTGAGTAAAGGAAGATTAGCCTTTCCCATCATTATCCTAAGATTTATAGAATAAAGTCCTACCATAACTAGGATACTTGAAAGCATATCCTGTATTTTAAGTTTAACATTTAATAAACCTGTTGCCACACCTGCCATAGCCCCTGCTAACATTGCAAATCCTAAGGAAATAAAAGGGTTCATCCCTTTGGTTATCAGTATAGCGGATACACTTGCTCCTAAAGTAAAGCTGCCATCAGCAGATAAATCTGCAAACTTAAGTATTTTATATGTTATATATATTCCCATCACTGCAATGGAAAATATTAAACTTTGCTGTATAATTCCTATAACAAAACCATTCATATTATTTATCCCCCTCAACTATTACTGCATTTTTTACTAAATTTTCTGGTAGGGTAATCTCTAGTTTATCAGCTATATCTTTATTTATAGTGAGTTCAGTTTCCTTCATCCCAGTAATAGGTATATCTTTTATCTCTTTTCCTTCTATTATCTCTACAGCCATAAGCCCTGTTTCATATCCAAGTTTATAGTAATTTATCCCTTCGCATGCTAAAGCCCCACTTTTAACCATTGGTTCATCTACGCCAATAATTCCTACTTTGTTGTCTATAGCAACCTTTGTAATTATAGGTATGCTAGAAGCTATTAAGTTGTCAGAAGGAAGAAGCAAAAAGTCTATATACTTTATTTTCCCACTAAGGGCTGGCTCTATTTCTGATGAATTTGTAACAGGTATCTCTACTACTTCAATTCCTTTACGATTAAGAAATTCCTTAGCTAATTCTACTTGAACTTGAGAGTTTACTTCGCTAGTATTATATGGTATGCCTACTTTTTGTGCATTTGGAAAAATTGCCTTTCCTAATTCAAATTGCTTTTCTATAGGTACCAAATCAGTAGTTCCTGATATATTTCCCTCGGGGGAATCCATATTTTTCACTAATCCAGCCGATACAGGATCTGTTACCGCTGTAAATAAAATAGGTATTTCTTTAGTAGATTGTAGAGCTGATTGAGCAGATGGGGTAGATATTGCAAGAATTAAATCTTTATTTTGCGAAACAAAATTTTGGGCTATTGTAGTAGTTAATGCTGCATTTCCCTGAGCATATTGAGTATCAATTTTAATATTTTTACCATCCTCATAGCCTTTTTCCTTTAAAGCATCTATAAACCCATCCCGTGCTAAATCCAAAACGGGATTTTCAATGATTTGACTGATGCCTATTGTAATCATTTCTTTGGAATTTTGAGATGAACATCCACTCAAAGATAAGATATTTACAAATAATAAAATAAAGCCTAAGCATTTACTTAGACTGGTAAGGTGTTTTTTTCCTACCATGCTACCGTCCTCCTAATATTCATATTTTTTAATTTTAATACTAAACCATATTAATCTACCTATCTACCCTTAGCCCCATGGCTATCTACAATAAAAATATATGATACGATTATAATAAACTTTCAGATAAATGTCAACAATATTTTAATCTATTATTGGAATAGATCTATGCCCTACAGCTATTGCTAAATCATTTAAATGAAGAAGTCCAATACTTATAAATAGACATACTACCAAGTGTTCACCACATCTAGCTATACCTAGTTTTCCTCCAAAATTAAGTCCCAATGCTTTTGAATCCACTTGACTTATGGCCTCCTTAGCAGCTCCTACTACTGCTCCTTCGTGAACATGGGTATCTTTTATAATTCCTGTCTTTTTTGAAGCAACTAAGGCTCTCTCTATGATTTTAGGTATGGAATTAATTAAATCTCCACCTATATCAACAGCTGTAGATTTAATCCCACTTTTTTCAAGCTCCTCTATTATAGTTTTTTCTTCCTCTCTAGTTGATATTGCTAACCTAATAGCTGCCTTTGCAACTTCAACACTATTCATATTCATCATTTATCCTCTCCTTATATCCAATTTTACATTATATATTGAAAAAGTCCAAGTAAAATAAGACCCTTATGAGAACTTATTTCTCATAAGGGTCTTATTGCATTATCTTCTGAAACTTTTTCTGTCACTTCTTTGTTTTCTTTTCTTTCTACATTCTGGACATCTTTGGGGTTCATTTTCAAATCCTTTTTCTTTGTAGAATGCTTGTTCTCCTTCAGTAAATATAAATTCTTTGCCGCAATCTTTACATACTATTGTTTTATCTGCCATTTCAACATTCCTCCTTTTTACACATTAAAGATTTTAAACTTTTCACATTAAATTCCCAAAGAGGAATGTTGTAATAGTTTAAATCTTTTAAATTTACGATAATAATAACACTTTTAAGACTTATTTACAATAATAATTTATATATATTTTATATTACAGAAGTATATCCAATAACTAAATTTTTATTATAAGTTTCTATAACATAGATACCAATCTATACAACATAATCCTTCTTCTCCTTGTAATCTCTTTAATAATTCTTCATAAGTTTGAGGAGCTGGTACTACTACAGGGTATCCTGGAACCCAATCTGCTGGAGTGGCAACCTTCTCCATATCTGAAGTTTGCAAAGCAATTAATAACCTTAGCATTTCTGAAACATTTCTTCCATTAGTAAGAGGATATATAAGGATAGCCCTTATTATTTGCTTGTCATCTATAAAGAAAACATTTCTTACGGTTGTAGTAGTGCTCGCCTCAGGAGAAACCATACCATACATCTTGGAAATACTCATGTCCCTATCTGATATTATAGGGAATGGTATATATATTCCTGTATTTTGGCAAATATTATATACCCATGCCAAGTGAGAACTATTACTATCAATGCTTAAACCTAATAGCTCTGCATTTCTTTCTTGAAAACAACTGTACTGCTCTGCCAGAGCAATAAACTCAGTGGTTCAAACGGGAGTAAAATCTCCTGGGTGAGAAAATAGTATAACCCATTTTCCCTTAAAATCGGAAAGTTTTATTGGCCCAAAGGTAGTTTGAGCAGCAAAGTCTGGGGCCTTCATTCCTATTTTAAGACAATTATTATCATTCATTATATTCACCACCATGCAATGTATTATTTTTCAGTATATATTATGATTTAAACTGACAATTGGTTAACATATATATCTTTGGCTATAATATTATGGAAACAAATAAATATTGATATTTAAGTTTTAATATGATAGCATTTTGCATATATAGATAAAAGACAAGCTGCGTATAGCCATTGTATTTCTTAATACTTATAAGATAAGATTCGTTTAAAATGTATGAATAATAGATTATAATATTCACATGCATAAAGAATTTTACCTAATAGATTTGCACATCTAATGGTTAATCTTTAATAGGAGGAGAAAATATGAAAACAAATATTTATGTACTTTATGGAGGAAAATCAGTAGAACACGAAGTGTCACTAAAATCTGCTTTAGCTATAATGAATGCTTTAAACAAGGACAAATATAATGTTTATCCAATATTCATCACAAAGGAAGGTATCTGGTGTAATCTAGGTTTACTAGAAAAAGAAATAAAAGGTGTGGAGGAGCTGCAAACTACCTCTTCAAGCACCATATCTAATTCCATGGGAGAATTTTTAACTAAGGGTTTTAAAGATGGAGAAAAAAATATAGTATTTCCAGCTCTACATGGAATAAACGGAGAAGATGGAACTATTCAAGGCCTTTTAGAATTATTAGATGTTCCCTATGTAGGCAACGAAGTATTAGCATCTGCAGTGGGAATGGACAAGGAGATAGCCAATGACTTATTAGCAAAACATGGAATTCCTCAAGCAAAATATACTTCCATTAAACTATACGAATGGAAAGAGGATGAAGAAAAGGCCTATGAAAAAGTAGAAAAAGAGATTGGATATCCTTGTTATATTAAACCTGCTAATTCAGGCTCAAGTGTTGGTATATCCAAGGCCAGGAATCAAAAAGAACTTAAAAAATCCTTTAAAGAGGCTTTCACTTATGATTGTAAAATAGTTGTAGAAGAAGAAATAATCGGTAGAGAAATGCAGACTTCTGTAGTAGGAAATGATAATCCAAAGGCTTCCGTACCTGGGGAGTTCATTATGGAAAAACCCTTCTTTGACTATAATGCAAAATATATAGACGGTAAAATCATCCCTGTAATACCAGCAAGATTAGAACCTGAGGTAATGGATAATGTTCGTGAAACTGCAGTTAAAACCTATAAAGCCCTAAATTGCTATGGCCTTGCAAGGGTAGATATATTCGTTGCAGATAATAATGAAATATATGTAAATGAAGTAAATACTATGCCTGGATTTACATCAGTAAGTATGACCCCTGTTTTGTGGGGAGCTACTGACGGCACCACCTATGCTGGACTAATCGAAAAATTAATCGCGCTCGCTTTTGAAAGATATGAGCAAAAGAAATCCTTAGTGGTAACGAGGTGTATTGAATGATAAAACGCAGTTTAAAAGATGTCGAAAAAATGGCTGGAGGCTTCGGATTAAAAAAAGAATATGCGGACATCTATATAGAAGGGGTTTCTACTGACTCTAGAAAGATTAATAAAGGAGAGCTTTTCATTCCCCTAATAGGAGAAAACTTTAATGGACATAAATTTATAGATAAAGTTTTAGAAAAAGGAGCAGTGGCAGCATTATGGTGTAAAGATGAGCCTGTTCCAGATTTAGACTTCCCATTTATTTTAGTAGACGATACTTTAGTTGCCCTTCAACTTTTGGCTAAAGAATATCGCAATCAATTGGATATTAAAGTAATAGGCATAACTGGCAGCAATGGCAAAACTTCTACAAAAGATATTTTAGCCAGCCTATTAAATACTAAATATAGGACCAAAAAAACTATGGGTAATCTAAACAATCATATTGGTACTCCTCTTAGCATTTTAAATTTAGATGAAAATACCGAAATGGCCGTTATTGAAATGGGTACTGATAATTTTGGGCAAATTTCCTTATTAACTTCTATTGCTAAGCCGGATGTAGCTATAATTACAAATATTGGTGAAGCTCATTTGGAAGGTTTAAAAACTAAAGAAAATATAGCAAAGGCAAAACTAGAAATCTTAGAAGGCTTAAGACCAGATGGATTGTTTGTATATTGCGGAGATGACCCTATTCTAAAAAAAGAAATAGAAAAACTTCATATAGAACAAAAAATATTAACCTATGGAAAAGAAGATTTTAACGATTACCAATGCGAATTAGGCATAGTAGATGAAAATGGTGTATCTTTTAAATTGACATCCCATAATCCAGAAAATTATTATATTCCAATGCTAGGTTCCCATAATATGTTTAACGCTACAGCTGCTATTACAGTGGCTAAGTATTTTAATATACCTTTTAAATCTATACAAGAAGGCCTATATCATATTGAAAAAACTGGAATGAGAAACGAACTAGTTTATGCAGAGGGATTTACCATATTAAATGATTCATATAAATCAAATCCATCTAGTGTTTTGGCAGCATTAAACACCCTTTATAATATGAAACAATATAAACAAAAAATTGTAGTTCTTGGGGATATGCTAGGATTAGGTGAAGAAGAGGTAAAAATGCATGAGGAAATTGGCTTAAAAATTGACTCTACGGAAATTGAATATTTGTTTACTATTGGCCCTTTAGCCCAACACATGGGTAAGATGGCTAAATTAAATTTTGAAAAAGGCAAAGTAATATCTTGTACAAATAAACCTCAATTAGTCGAGAAATTAAAAAGAGTAATTAAGCCTAACTCTATCATTCTAGTTAAAGCATCGAGGCCACTAGAATTAGAAGAAGTAGTAGAAAAGCTACAAGAAGAAGTTTCCATATCAAAAGATGAGGTTATATAAACTTAAAATGGTGAAGTATTTAAATACTTCACCATTTCTATCTTAATCCATTTTTCAATATGGCAATTCGAATATCCTCATAGCTTATTTCTTTAGGTAAAATTTCTTTAATAGGCTTAAGCCTTTCTAAACCTACTTCATCTATGGCAGCCAATATTTTTTCTTCCTTAGCAGAATCTATAAATTTGGACCAATCTACTATTTGATCATTTTGATTGCATTTTTCTAAATGTTTTAATATGGTTCCCGCTGTTAGACCTTTTTTATTTGCTATTTCTCCTAAGGATAGACCTTCTAAATAATAATCATAGGTATCCTTATATCTATCATCCAATTTAGTGTTTTTTGGTACCTCCACTACTTTCCTTTCAATTTTAGAATTATCTATGCCATTTGTTTCGGTATAATTCCTAATTATATCTATAAACTGTTCCCCATAGGATTCGTATTTTTTAACGCCTACGCCTTTTATTTTCAAAAATTCTTCCCTATTTTTAGGAAAATATGCAGCCATCTCTTTTAAGCTAGAATCATGGAATATAATAAAAGGGGCTATGGCATTTTTCTTAGCTATTTCATATCTTAATTCCCTTAATCCTCCAAATAAATTTTCATCATAATTTTCCTCAATATAATCTAAATCTAAAGTCCTTCTTATATCCCTCTTTCTTTCAGCTAACTGCTTTTTTTCTATTAAGTCTTTTTTATGGTACACCTTTGTTTCTCCCTTTAGTACTAGAGATGATTTTGACGTTAGTTTTAAAACAGGGTATTTGTCTGCTGTCATATGAATATAATCCATAGACACTAAAGCCATAATCATTTCCTTTATTGCTCCTTCTGAATATTCTTCCATAATCCCATAGGTAGATAATTTATCTAGACCAAAACCTAGTATTCTTTTATTTTTAGAACCTCTTAAGACTTGAACTATTACAGTAGCACCAAATCTTTCCTCAACCCTATATATACAAGATAATATTTTTTGAGCCTCTATGGTAATATCTACCATCTCGGATTTACTTAGGCAATTCCCACAGTTTCCACAATTCTCATTTTCTATTTCCTCATCAAAATAACTTAAGATACTATTTCTTAGGCATTCATTTGTATTACAATAATCTATTAAATATTGAAGATTTGTATATAAAATCCTCTCCCTTTCAGGGGAATAGGTACTGCTTTGAATTAAATATTTTTGTTTTACAATATCTTGGGGTGAATAAAGTAATATACAATCGCTAGGCTCGCCATCTCTTCCAGCTCTACCTGCCTCTTGATAGTAAGCTTCCATATTTTTAGGCATATTATAATGGATGACAAATCTAACATCTGGCTTGTCTATTCCCATTCCAAAGGCATTGGTAGCCACTATAATTCTTCTATTGTTAAACATGAAATCCTCCTGATTTTGTCTGCGAATATCATCATTCATCCCTCCATGATAACCTATAGCGTCAATGCCTTCTTCTTGCAATTTCTTAGTTAAGGCTTCTACAGTTTTTCTAGTGGCACAATATATTATTCCAGATTCCTCCGTAAAATTATTTTCTAGATAATTTAATAAATAATCGAATTTTTTACTAGGCTTTGCCACTTGATAAAATAAATTTGGCCTATCAAAACCTATTATTGAAATTAAAGGATTTTGTAATTGGATTAATCTTTGTATTTCCTCCACTACTTCCTTAGTAGCTGTGGCTGTATAAGCAGATACTACTGGTCTATTATCTAAGGAATTAATAAATTTAGGAATTTCCAAATAGCTTGGCCTAAAATCATGACCCCATTGACTAATACAATGGGCCTCATCTATGGCTACCATAGATATATTTATTTCCTTTACTAAATTCAAAAATATATATGTATTAAGCCTCTCTGGGGCTACATAAACTATTTTGTATTTATTCTCCTTTATTTTCTTTACTCTTAATGCAAATTCCTTTTGACTTAGAGTACTATTTATATAAGTCCCAGGTATACCCACTTCCTTTAAGGAATCTACTTGATCTTTCATTAAAGATATTAGTGGAGATATAACTATAGTAATCCCATCCATTAAAATTCCAGGAAGTTGATAACAAAGAGACTTACCCCCACCTGTAGGCATGACCCCTAGCACATCTCTTCCAGCTAGACTCCCTCTAATTAACTTTTCTTGTCCTTTTTTAAATTCATCATATCCAAAATACTTTTTTAGTGTATCATGTATATCCATATTTATCCCCCTTATAGCATAAACTCGAAAAAGTAAATAATAACAGAAAAAATCTTTTGTATAATGGACTTCATTAAAGGCACATTTTCCTCTTTAACTAAAGGGTCAGAGATATAGGAATAATCTTCCCCTACTTTTAAGCTACTTCCAATGTATTTCCCAATTTCCTCTTCTAAATCTTTGGCAAATTCCTTACTGTCTATAATAACCATAGTTTCTGTACTGAGATAACTGCTCCTCGAATCAAAATTAAAAGAACCTACAGCACTAATCCTATTATCAAAAATATAGGATTTAGCATGGATGGACCCAGACCCCTGAAATTCGTACACATTAGTACTGTTGTCCACTATTTTTTCCCTATGATTCATATAGCCTGATATAGCAAAGGGATTAGGACTAGTATAGAGGGAATTAGTTAAAATATCTATATTTTCTGCTCCTATTCTATCCATATCTAAAACCTTAAGCATATTTTTAGTTGGAATTATATAAGGGCTTTGAATTAATATGGACTCCTTGGAATTCTTAGCTAAATTAGTCAATTCATAATAAACCCAAGGTTCTTTATTTAAGCGCTGTATAGGGTTATGAACTAATGTAATTTTATTAGTAGGAAAAGTTTTTTCTTCCCAATTAAAATTATTTTCAAATGCTTCAGGATAGTTATTTCTTAAAGCCTCTAATCTATCCCTTAAATCCTCAGTTTTTTGCTCTCCCTTTGTAATTTGCCTATTGCTCAAATTTTCTTTAGGATATACTGAGTAATCATGGTCCCATACTAAATTAAAATATTCTTCTATTTGAGATATAACAGAATTAGAATAATCTCTTTCATCTGTGTTTAAAATTAGCGCATCTCTATCATTTACCACAGCTATATTAGCATCGTCCTTTGCAAAATATTCGTCTCCAATATTTCTACCACCAATTAGAGCTATATTATTGTCTGCTATTATAAATTTATCGTGAAGCCTATTATTCATTGTCCAAGGCTTGAGCATATCAAATGGTTCATAAAATTTCAATTCTATATTAGGATGTTCAGTAAAAGCATATATTACATCTTTCAAATCACCCTCTAAATGATGAAAAACGCCATCAAGAATAAAACGAACTTTAACCCCTCTATCTGCTGCATCTAAAATGCTTCCTAGAAATATATCTGTAGAAATTCCATCATGGATTGTATAATAGGATATATCTAAGGTTTCCTCGGCATTTTCAATAAGGTTTACACGCACAAGCCCTGAATAATACCTATCTTCTATCAAGGCTACTCTATCCTGACCTATTCCCTCTCCAAAGAATCGTTCTACAGGGTGAGTGCCCAAATATTGGCTATCTTTTGGTTTATAGAAACCAAAGATTATAGCGCCAAATACTAAAGCATATATAATATAAAAGCAAATAATATATTTTATATATTTCATTATACATTTAAATTTCATTATAAAATTAGCACCTCTTTTCCAAAACACAATCTAAAAAATTGGCAGCTTGTCTAATTTATATAATTAAAGGCATAAGCATCTATTTAATCCATCTGTACATACATTATATCATTCTTTACATAGTTATTCATTCTTAATGCATATTAGAGTTTTACTATTCACAATCTGCCCCAAACTCTGTAAGAGATTATGTACTAAGCATGTTTAATGATGAGAAAACTGATAATAATAATCTATTCATTCCAATATCCTTAAATAAGCATAAAAAAAATTAAATTGTTTAAAATATCCTTCTAAGATCCTTTGTTTTATTCATTTTTTCTAGTAAAATTAGGATAAATGGTATATCCTTAATCTATGAGGTATTTTTAATATTACTAAGGAGGTAATTTTATGAACTTTGAAATCAATAAAACTTACTTTGGATTTAGGCTCATTGAAGAATATAATATTGATGAAATTCAATCAATCGCAAGGGTATTCTACCACGAAAAATCTGGTGCAAGGCTATTGCATTTAGAAAATGATGATGATAATAAGGCTTTTTCTATAGGATTTAGAACACCACCATCGGATAGTACTGGTGTACCTCATATAATTGAACACTGTGTTCTATCTGGTTCTAGAAAATATAAAACCAAGGAACCCTTTATGGATATGGTAAAAGGTTCACTACAAACCTTTATCAACGCTATGACCTTCAGTGATAAGACAGTATATCCTATAGCCAGTAGGAATGAAAAGGATTTTTTCAACCTGATGGATATATATTTAGATGCAGTTTTTTATCCAGCCATTTATGAAGATCCTAAAATATTTATGCAGGAAGGCTGGCATTATGAGCTGTTTAATGAAGAGGATGCTATAAAATACAAGGGCATTGTTTACAATGAAATGCAAGGAGCCTATTCATCTCCAGAAAGAATTCTAATGGAAAATATAGATAAATCGCTATATCCAAATAACTGTTACCAATACTCTTCTGGTGGAAATCCTGATATGATTCCAAAACTTACTCCTGAAGCATTTTTAGATTTCCACAGGAAATTTTATCATCCTTCAAATAGCTATATATACCTTTATGGCAATGGGGATATTGAAAAGCAGCTTAGGTTTATAGACGAAAATTATCTATCCAATTTTGATAAGATTGAAATAGATTCTCATATAAGCCTTCAAAAACCTCTTACATCAAGAAGCGAAGTTGAAGACTATTATCCAATTTCAAAAGATGAATCTAGCGAAAATCGTACTTATTTAAGTCTAAACTTTGTATTAGGAGAAAAGGCTGATCCAGAAACCTATTTAATGACTAGTATATTAAGTCAGCTATTAATAGAATCTTCAGCAGCACCAGTTAAAAAAGCCCTAATTGATGCCGGAATAGGTGAAGATATATTTCCTATAGAAAGTGATGGCTTGCAATCTAGCTTTGGTATCGCTGCAAAAAATACTTCTATAGATAATAAAGAAAAGTTTCAGAAAATAATTTTTGATACCTTAAATAAATTGGTTAACGAAGGAATCGATAAAAAGTTAATAGAGGCTTGTATCAATATAGTTGAGTATAGCCTACGTGAAGCTAGCAATTTCCCAACTAAAGGGCTTATTTATAATATTCAGTCCCTAGATAGCTGGCTTTACGATGGTAGCCCTACAACCCATCTTCAATATGATAAAACTATAAACAAACTTAGAAAAAATATAGATACTGGTTATTTTGAAAACTTCATTAAAGAACGAATTATAAATAATCCTCATAGTTCTTTAGTGATTATAAATCCTAAAAAGGGATTAGGAGAAGAAAAGGAAAGAAAAGTGGAAAAAGAATTATCAGGATATAAAGATTCTCTAACTAAAGAAGAAATAAAAACATTAATTGAGGAAAATGAACAACTTAAAAAAATGCAGCTATCAGATGACACAGAAGAAGCTAAAGCCACAATCCCTAGACTTTCAATATCAGATGTAGAACCTAAGGCAGAAATCATCCCACAGGAAATAATCAAGGAAGGAGATACTACAATCCTTTTCCATAATATTTTTACAAGTAAAATTTCCTATGTGAACTTCTATTTTGACAGTAGTATAGTTGATGAAGGGTTAATTCCATATATTAACTTGCTAGCAGGAATTATGGGAAACATAGATACTAAAACTTATTCCTATTCTGATCTTTCAAATGAAATATATGTAAACACTGGAGGCATTGACTTTAGTGCCAATGCATTTACAGAAAAGGATAATGATGAAATTTACTATCCTAAGTTTATAGTCAAAGGTAAAGCTATAGGGGATAATATAGTTAGTTTAATGAAACTTATAAATATATTACTTACAGAATCCAAAATAGAGGATAAAAAAAGAATCAAAGAGCTAATGCAGCAGATGAAATCAAGAATAGAAATGTCCATATTCAGTATGGGTCATTCTGTAGCCTCTAGGAGAGTTGGCTCCTATTTCTCATCTTCTAGAAAATATACAGAAAAGCTAAGTGGGTTAGATTTTTATTGGTTTATTTCTAATGTTCTAGAGGGCTTTGATAATAATAGTGAAGAAATAATGTCTAATCTAAATAAAGTTTATAATAAAATATTTAATATAAACAATTTAATCGTAAGTTTCACAGGAGATAAAAAAGATTTTGCTTTTGTTAAAGATAATTTGAAAATTGTAACCGACAATCTTAATACGGAAAAATTGGAACCTATAGAATACAATTTCCCCAAAGAAAGGTTAAACGAAGGAATACTTTCATCTGCCAATGTTCAATATGTATCTAAAGGATATAATTTCAAAAAGCTTGGTTTCGATTACAACGGTAGTATGATAGTCCTAGCCACTGTATTAAATGGAGATTATCTTCATAATAGAATAAGGGCACAGGGCGGAGCCTATGGTGCAGGTATATCCTTTGATAGAACGGGGTATATGACTACTTACTCCTATCGTGATCCTAATCTTAAAGAAACCCTAAATGCTTATGATAATATGGAAGATTATATTAAGAACCTAAGCCTTGATGAATCTGAATTAACAACATATATTATAGGAACTATAAGTCGCCTTGACCCAGCTATGACTCCCTATATGAAGGGGCAAGTAGCAGCTATTAGATATATTTCAAATATTAGTCAAGATGAGATACAAAAAACAAGAAATGAGGTTCTAAATACAAAGCTTGAAGATATTAAATCCTTTGGCCCTCTTCTTGAAGAAACAATGAAAGAAAATTATTTGTGTGTACTAGGTAATGAAAATAAGATAAAAGAAAATGAAGATATATTCGGTAAGCTAGTTAAACTAATGAAATAGATATGGATATTAAAGGTTAAATTATAGTAATTCAATTATAGAGGTGATATTGTTTATGATATTCTAAAATTAGAATATTCGTCTGTAGTACTTATAAAAGGGATGGTGATAAATTGAAAACTTCCACTAGAAAAATATTATTCATACTGATAATTATAGTAGTGTTAGGAATTTCTTTTGGATGTTCTCCTAAAGAACAACCAACAATAGCAAACCCAGAAAATGATATGAAAGAAATATCTATTATGCCTACTGATAAAATATCAACAGAAGGCCTAGCTTTACTTGATTACTATAATTTTGATATTGACGGTGATGGAATAGAAGAAACTATTTCTATGTATGTAGATGCTGAACAAGATCCTAATGGTAAAATCCTATTGGATGATGGACAGAAATGGTTGTTCCTTGTAGAAAACAAAGATAAAGATTATGTATTATTTGATGATTTTGTTCAACTAGGAACTATAAAATTTTACGTATATAATATTTTAGATGAAGATGCCTTTTATATAACTACAGTTAAATCAACTACAGCAAATTTAACAATCACAGAATATAGATTTGACAAAAAAACTAAATCCTTTATATCTAAAGTAGTATATAATACAACTGGTAATGTCAATATGCTTCATAGCTCTTAACAAATAACAGGGATGGTTCTTCTTGTTTGAGTTTCAAACAAAAACAACCGTCCCTAGTGTTTTACTTTTAGAATTTTAGCTTAGAAAGTGCATCTGCTAAATCCGTATTTATTGATTCATTTTGTACCTTATTCTGTTCCTTTATATATCTTGCTACGTCCTTTTTAGAAACTCCACTTTTCTCCTTTTTTCTTCTCTCATTAAAGGAGGAAAGTTTCTCTCTATAACCACAACTACAGGTAAATATTTGACCTTCTCCCTGACCTCGTAACTCTAGCCTTTTGTGGCATTTAGGACATCTTGCATTGGTTGTCTTTGAAATATTTTCCCTATATCCACATTCCCTATCCTGGCATACATACATCTTGCCCCTTTTGCCTTTTACTTCAAGCATGTATTTACCACATTCGGGGCATTTATTCCTTGTTAAATTATCATGTCTAAATACTTCATCACTATTCTTTATATCCTTAACAATAGCCTTTGAATATTCCTTCATTTCATTTATAAAGGTATTTCTGTTTAATTTGCCCTTAGCTATGGCACTTAATTTTTGTTCCCATTCGGCGGTTAGAGCTGGTGACTTTAAGTCTTCTGGCACTAAATCTAATAGCTGTTTGCCTTTAGAGGTGATGAATATATCCTTACCTCTTTTTTCTAATAAAAAAGTATTAAATAGTTTGTCAATAATATCTGCCCTTGTAGCAACTGTACCAATACCGCCTGTTTCACCGATTATTTTGATTAAATCCTTGCTTTCTCCTGCCATGTACTTCGTTGGGTTTTCCATAGCCGATAATAGGGTTCCTTCATTGAAAGGTGCTGGTGGTTTAGTCTTCCCTGTAGTTTTCTTTATAGAAGAAATTTTTAAAGTATCCCCTTTATTTATTACTGGCAATTTTTGCTCAAAAACTTCTTCATCATCTTCATAATCCTTGGCGTAAACTTCCTTCCAGCCTAACTTTATTGTCCTTTTCCCCTTAGCAACAAAGTTTTCATTACCTATCTTTACCTTTATAGTGGTTTGCTCATATTCAAATGGGGGATATAGTACTGCTAAGAAGCGTTTCACCACTAGATCATATATCTTTCTTTCATTATCATTTAGTTCACTTAACAAAACCATTTTTTCTGTTGGTATAATAGCATGGTGATCTGACACCTTACTATTATCTACAAAGGATTTATTCCCTTTTATAGGACTTTTTAAAACCCTTGAAGCCATTTTACTATAAGGACCTATATTACAAGCCTTAACCCTATCCCCTAAAGTATCAACTATATCACTGGTTATATACCTAGAGTCCGTCCTAGGGTAAGTTAATATCTTATGCCTTTCATACAACCTCTGCATAATAGAAAGGGTTTCTTTTGCAGAATAGCCAAATATTCTATTTGCGTCTCTTTGAAGTTCCGTTAAATCATATAGATTTGGGGAAAAACTTTTTTTGTTTATTTTATCTATATCTATAACCTTCCCATCTTTTCCTTTTATGGAGGCAATTATTTTATCGGATTTATCCTTATTGAAAGTCTTTGTATCATTGGTATCTTTATCCTGCCATGTTAATTTACAATTATTAAAAATAGCTTCTATCCCATAATACTCTTTTGCTTTAAAGTTTTTAATTTCCTCTTCCCTATGATTAATCATAGCAATGGTTGGAGTTTGGACTCTACCACAAGAAAGTTGAGCATTATATTTAACCGTCAAAGCACGGGTAGCGTTGATACCTACTACCCAATCCGCCTCTGCCCTAGCTACTGCTGATTCATATAGATTTTCATAGGCTTTACCATCTTTTAAATTATTGAAACCATCCTTTATGGCTTTGTCTGTAACAGAAGAAATCCAAAGCCTTTTTATAGGCTTTCTTATACCTGATTTTTCTATAATCCATCTAGCAACAAGCTCTCCTTCCCTACCTGCATCTGTAGCAATTATGATTTCAGATACATCCTTTCGCTCCATCTGTTTTTTAACAGTATAAAATTGTTTACTGCTCTGTTTAATGACCATAAGTTTTAGATAGGAAGGCAGCATAGGTAAATCTTCAATTCTCCATTCCTTATACTTTTTATCATAATCCTCAGGATCGGCTATGGTTACCAAATGCCCTAATGCCCAAGTTACAATATATTTATCTCCTTCTAAATATCCATTTGCTTTTTTATTGCATTTCAAAACCCTTCCGATATCCCTACCTACAGAAGGTTTCTCAGCTAGTACTAAAATTTTACTCATTGTATCCTCCTTAGTTATACATACTTTGGAACAGTGTTTATAAACTCCTTATTTATATTTTCCCTCAAGTTTTCATCTGTTAATATATCAAAACCCGTCAATGCCATAGCCTTTGTGGCTTTGATAATTTCCTCATAAGCCCTAGAGCTATTAGAAGCCTTAGTAAAATCCATAGAATGAGAATTTACTCCTTTATCAGCTATTTTAATATAAGAATGAATGGTTGGAACTTTAAGGCTAACATTTCCTATATCTGATGAGCCATATTTCATATCAGGGTCAGGGTACTTCATATCCACACCAAATTGTGCAATATTTTTCTTTAGCCTTTCATCTATACATCTATTAGGGTATCTTTCAGTATATACCATGGATTTTTCCAGATTAGATTTAACACCTATTAGGTTTTCTATTGATTCTACTATATGATCTATATACCCTTCTACTATTTTTAAATCCTTCACTGTATCAGCCCTTAAAGTGAATTCACAGGAAGCATAGTCTGGAATAATATTAGAAGCTTTCCCTCCATTTGTTATAATTCCACTTATATTAGTCTTTAGTGGAAATAATGCCCTAAATTGGTCTATCATATTAAAAGTCTGTATTACTGCCTGCAAAGCATTGATACCACCCTCAGGATAAGCAGAATGAACTGATTTCCCATAATACTCTATTTTAATACCTATAGTAGCTAATCCACCTCTTGCTATCATATTATTTACACAAGGATGCATCATTAAAGCATAATCTATATCATCAAAATATCCTTCTTCTAGCATCAAAATCTTACCTCCACCGCCTTCTTCTGCAGGTGTACCTAGTACCACTATTTTCCCATCTATATCATTAATTACTTCCCTTAACCCAATGGCAGCCCCTACTGCCATAGTAGCTATTAGATTATGTCCACAACCATGACCTATTTCAGGCAAAGCATCATATTCTGCTAAGAACGCTACGACAGGTCCTTCACCTTTGCCATTATATTCAGCCTTAAAAGCAGTCTCTAATTGTCCTTTTCCTTTTTCTATAGTAAAACCATATTTTATGAGCATGGTAGTTATGTTTTCTACTGCATTGTATTCATTAAAAGCTAGCTCTGGATTTTGGTGTATAGTTTTACCTAAGGTTATTAATTCATCCTTAATCTGGTCTATTTTACTTATGATAATCGCTCTTTTATCCATGAAATGCACCTCTTTATTCATTAATTGCATAATAATTAAAAGACTTGCCTTATATTCAATTATATCATGGTTTGTAAATTTTTAAAAAGTATATGAAATTATATGGAATGACTGCTATAATTAATATATAAATCTACAAAAGGAGAGAATTTTAAATGAATGGAATAAATATAGAAAAGATGATACTCCATATCTTGGATAGTTCTATGGGTATGCCTATATTATCAGAAAAAGAGCATCCCTATAATGGAGATATAATGGAGTTTATGACAACCCATATAGAAAAGATTTTTAACGATATCAATACCAAAAAAGCTTATTTTGGTGATGAAGTAAATACAGTAAAAAACTTGTGTATGGCTATTTCCGAAAATAGCTATAGTTTTGTAGAAAAGACAAAAGAATTTTCTTACTTAATGTATAAGATAATGTCTGAAAATGCTACAATACCTCCCTGTGATTTAATCTGTTCATTATTTCATAAAGATGGAGAAAAATACTTAGGATTTTTTATATTGAATTATAAATCTTCCTATATTCATTATGTAGATGAATCAGATGATAACAGGCTTAATACCATTGTAAAGCAAAAAACAGCATTGCCTAATGAAAACCAAAAAATAGATGAATGTATAATCGTTAATTTAGGGGATTACTCCATATTATTAAAAGAACAAAAATATGAAATAAACGGCGAAAAGGAATTCTATATATCCAAATATCTATTAAAATCCGATAATATCCTATCCGATAAAGAAAAAATAGATATTGTAAATAAAGTATCCAAAAAGATGGTAAAGGATTATTATGAAAACGATATAAAAAAGATGGCAGAGGTAAAAAATGCATTAGTAGAAAGCGTAGAGGATAGTGGCTCTATAGATATAGAACATGTCAAATCCAGAGCATTTGAAAACAATTTGGAACTTCAAAATATATATGAAGAAGAAATAGAAAGAAAAGGATTGACAGAAAAAGTCATAGAAGTAAATGAAAACCTAGATAAAAAACTTCCTAGAACTCAAAAATTGATAACAGATGATGAGATAGAGATAAAGGTACCTACATCTTATTTAACCAATGGAAATAAGATAGAATTTCTAAATAATCCAGATGGAACTATATCTATTTTACTTAAAAATATTAGAGATATACAGGGAAAGTAAAAGAGCTAATTAGGAAATACTCCTAATTAGCTCTTTATTTTAATGGCTCAATTTTTTTAATCAATTACTCCAGATTCTAATATAGAAAATGTTTTTTGTTCACAATTTATCTGAGCCATTACTCCATAAGGAATGCAAAACTTTGGTTCACAATGCCCAAAATTTAAGTTATACAATACAGGCAAATCTTCTCTTCCATACTCAGCTAAAACTTTAATAATGACATGCTTATATTCTTCATAATATGTTTCATCTTTTGGTTTCCCCCAAATTATACCATTGATTCTTTTTAAAACTCCCATGGCACCATAATTTCTTAACCAATATTCAATAAAGTGGGGTTCAGGTTTTTCCTCAGACGTTTCAATAAATAAAATGTTTCCATCAAAATCATCTATTTTAGGAAAGAGTTCAGTGCCCTTAATAAATTCCATTACTTCTGCACAGCCACCGATTAACCTTCCTTGAACTATACCTTCCCCTTGCAAAAGTTCATATCCATTATTCATCTTGAACTTTCTTTGAATATCTTTATTTTCCACTTCCCAAGGCAAAAATTCTGATGTCCACTTTTCCGATTGCGGAATATCACCAATTATTTCTGTTGAAAACAATGTCTTTTTCAACCAATTTACTGTATAATCAGACATGGTTACATTTTCCGCAAAATCCACCAATACGGAAGGACCATAAATACTCGAAACCCCTGCCTTTAGACACATATAGTGAATAACCGTGCTATCTGAATACCCAATAAATATTTTAGGATTTCTAGTAATAATTTCAAAATCAATATAAGGCAATAACCTAATACTATCGCTTCCACCAATACAAGCAAATATTCCATTAATTGATTTATCGCTAAATGCTTGCATTAAATCCTCTGCACGTTTTTCAGGATGAGCATAAATATAATCCGTACCTTTTAAAGTGTTTTCCATTTCAACAACCTTAAGCCCAAAAATATCTTCCAATCTTTTTTTCCCTTGTTCATATCGCCATAATAAATCTTTGTCACCTGCACCACCCCAAGAAGGACTAATAGTTGCAATCTTATCACCTTTGTTTAATTTTTTTGGCTTTATCAAATCTAACATATAATTATTCAACTCCTTTATATAGTTTTCTGAAAAAATAATATAAAAAGATATCATATCTTTTATATTATCGCTATGTCACTATAAAATGTTTTAAGGAAACAAGTATGAACCTTCAATAATTAAATTTTGCTGATTTTCAATAACGGTCATTATTATTCCTTTAGCAATGAGCCACAATTCTTCTGCAATTAATTCTCCACTATCATTTACCGTAAAAGAACAATTATCTCTTCCTCGTATAAAGCCCATTTTTAAATAGTCTAACGATAAATGCAGAATATACAGATAACCTTTGGTGCACAATACATAAATTATATTCACCCAATTTTTTATACTTTTTATGACTTTAGTAGCTTTATCATTTTCATTCTGTTAGTATTAGGGTAAATCTTAAATTGATTTTCTAAATCAGAAATTCACATAAAAAATTATAATTGCTATAATTAAAACTGGTACTCCAACAATGGAAGATACCCAAGCAACTGCTGTTTTCGTTCTTTCTTGTGTTTTAAATATCATCTTTAACAAGGAATAAATAATTATTCCTATAAGTCCACCAAAACTATTTAGGATTACATCATCAATATCAGTAACGCCCCCAGCTAAAACATATTGAATAGTCTCAATGAAAACACTAATAATTACTATGCTTATAAAGGCTTTAAACCTAGAATCTTTTTTATTAAAAATCATCATATAGACACCAGCAGGAACAAACATTAATACATTACCCCATACTTGGGGGCTTACAAGTTTATATCTGATACCGTCATATACATTTATACCTTCTGATATGCTTTTGAATGGAATTAAATTAATACTGCTATTGTTTAATCCACTCCTCAAAAATAATATATCTAATGCCATAAATAAATAAAAAATAAACATTCCCCAAAACATACAATTCAATACCTTACTTCTACCCTTGTTATTAGTCATATTTATCTAAATCCTTTCTGGTTTGTATTGCACATAGTACTACTAAAGTCTAGTAATACTATTTTAAATATTTTTCAACCTCTTTATCAAAATCTGATTTATATTCTTTATCTTGTTTTACTCTAAATTTATTATATTCTTTGTTTGCAAGTTCTTTTGCTACTTTAGCTGATACTTTGCCTTTTCCTTGCAAAATTTCATATTCGTTGAATTTTAAAAAAGCATCTAGTTTCTCTACCCAGTCCTTCATTTTCATAGGTATTTGCTTTTTAGCTTGATTTTCTGCATAGTCAAGATACATATTTACTATTCTATTTAGCTCATCTATTTCTTCTTTATTTAAATAATTTTTAGCTATATGTATATCCGATTTTAATATTTTACCTTTAGGGGAATCTTTCCAAGTAGTTAATCCCATATTATCTTTAGTTGCATCAACTCTACTTTCTATAATTTCTGCAGCTGTTTGTCCTGTTATTGCATAGTGTAGCTTGTTTTGTACTGTTGCATAAAATTTTTGTGTTATATCAGAATTGCTATCGTAATCTATACTACACTCTGCATAAATGTCCGTTATCTTTTGGTAAAACCTTCTTTCTGATGCTCTAATTTCTCTTATTCTTTCTAATAACTCATCAAAATAATCTTTACCAAAATGTTTTCCATTCTTTAATCTATCATCATCTAATGCAAACCCTTTTAATGCATATTCACTTAATACACCTGTAGCCCATTTTCTAAATAATGTACCTTCTCGTGAGCGAACTCGATATCCAACAGCAATAATCATATCTAAATTATAATAGTTTGTATTATAGTTCTTACCATCACTTGCAGTTGTCAAGTATTCCTTTACAACTGATTCTTTATCAAGTTCCCCTTCTTTAAAAATGTTATTTATATGAAGACTAATGTTCTGCTTTGTCGTTTGAAATAGCTCTCCCATTTGTGCCTGTGTTAACCAAACAGATTCTCCAGAAAGCAATACTCCCAAATTTATATCGCCTTCATCTGTTCTATATAAAAGTATCTCTCCCTTTTTAGGTTCAACTATTTTCCCATGCATGATTGTCCCCCTATTATCCTATAAAATCTATTATTTCATACATTTGATTCTCTGAAATTTCATCTATAAGTTTTAATAATATTTGTTTAGCAGTGCCCATTTTATCACTACCTTTCAAATGGTATAGTATGTGTTTATTGTATCATAATTTCCTGTATATAATAATTTATTAACATCTATTTTCAGTATATTTATTTTTATTAATTCTTAGCTATATAATATAAAAAATGTGCCTTTTATACAAATACAGATTATAGTCATAAACTACTTAAAAAAATCTGTTACAATTTTATTAAATTCTTCATAATTATCCACATTTGAATTATGGGCGACATTACTAATAATTTTTAGCGGATAGCCATCATGTTCTGCCCATTTTTTGTTATACTTTTTACATATCCATTCTTATTATTGTCGTCAACTATTAAAAGAACTGGAAAATTAAATTTAACTGTTTCTGTTCCTTCGAGAAATCCTCATATACATTCTTATTCAATACTATCAACTTTTTCCAAAGGTTTTATCACCCATAATTAATTCACCCTAATATAATATCTACTATATATCTTTCTAATTATACCGTATAATAATATAATATTATACCATTAAATAACAATTCATAGTAATTCTCATGACCCCTTAATGCCTCTATTTAAAACACATCTTGTCTTATTTATAGCATGGTTCGCCGTATTGGTACTACTTGTAAACCTTATTTAATAATAGAAACCTTTAACAAAATAAAAAGTTAGCTATCGAAATAAATTAACCAGTAGATTATTATAATAAACCTACTGGTTATTCCTCTATATCCTCTATAATTAGAGTACTTATATTTTCTTGACTACATACGCCTTTTAGTTTAATATCATTTGTAATAAAGTAATCAACATTCATAGCTATACCTGTAGCTAAAATTATTGCATCTGGAGTTTTAATATTATAATCAGCTCGAAGTCTTGAGGCTATATCTACAATTTTGTAATCCACACTGATAATTGAAAGATTTGGATAATTAGTTAATATTAATTTATATCTATTTTCTATAAAAATATTATTATCCTTTTTAGGTTTTACTAATATCTCCATAAAAGATATTATAGACATAAATGCCTCGTTCTTGCCATCCTGAATACCTGTAAAAATTTTCTCTAGTTTACCCGAATAATAAGGATTATCTTCAAAATAATATATAAAACAATTAGTGTCTAATAGCATGGTTTTCCCATCATCTATTCCCATGATTTTCTTTCCTCTTTTACATATTCATTAATATCTATGTCCTGCCATACTTCTTTTCCTAATCCCTTCATAGCTTTTGCAAAACTATCTGGCTTTTCCATTAATAATATTTGGCCAGTTCCTTCATCATATAGCCATATAATTTCAGTACCTGGCTTTAATCCTGCTTTTCTTAAAATTTCTTCTGGTATTTTTACACTTCGATCTTTATTAAGTTTAGAAACAAGACTCATAGCTAACACTTCCTTTCCTTTTTACAGACATTATAATAAATATTGGTTCAAATATATTATATCATTATTAAGTCTGAATTTTTAATCTATTTATCCTTTTTATATGCTGTGATTTAAATTAATTTTCTTACCTTGAAAGAGCAATTATCTCTTCTCGTATAAAGCCCATTTTTAAATGGTTTAGTGATAAATGCAGAATATATAAATAATCTTTAGTGCACAATATAGAAAAATTGTGTATTAAATTTAATGCAGATTATCTTATTAAATTCGTTACACTTGATTAATTATGGTTTGAATAATTTCTTTGCTATTTTTTATTTCATCATCAACATCTGTTACCACTTCAAAAATTATTTTACCACTATATCCCTTTATGTAATTGTTAAAAATTTTTTGAAAATCTAAATCACCTTGTCCTACTGGTAAATGTTCATGAATGACAGAAAAGTGTTTATCAGCCACATGTAGGCATTTCGGAAATCTAACATCGATTATTTCTTGCAAATGTTCATAGCTATCAATATGAGCTATATCAAGAAGAAGCTCTGTTTTTGGACTGCAATCAAATATAATTTTCAGTTCATTCGGCAAGTAGTTTATCGGGTCCAATCTACTATTATTTTCAATATAAACAGTTATACCATTATTATAAAACAACTCAGTTAATTGTTTGTTACACTCTGCTAATTTGAATATAGAATCTGATTGTAAAGGATGACAAACAGGATGTATTATAACTTCTTTATGATGTAGATACTTCAATATTCTTAGCAAGTCTTCCCTATATTTATCGTAATCCTCAATCTCAAAAAGAGCATGGATAATTATGGGGAATCCTTTTTCTAAAATAGTCTTTTCTTTTGGTTCAGCTATTTTGTCGCCTTGTAAAGTTCCGTCTTTATACCAAACTTGTAAAAAATCAAATCCATGTTTTTTGCAAAACTCGATTTCAGAATCATAGTCATTATACCATCTATTGCTCCTTCCATACTCAACCATTCCATCGACCCCTCCTTCACATTTATCTACTTATACGCATTATATCATTTAATTCTAGTTTATGATAACCTCTTAAATATTCCCTATAAAGCATAGCTTGTCCACTAGTCTTATAAAATCAATGGATTTATATTTTGCAATTCCTCCTATCCAGTTCTTAAAGCTGGATTTTTTAGGATCGTAACTATGAATGTTCTCCCAAATAGCAAGTAGACAATCATTCATACATTCATCATAAAGATTTGGAAGATAAAATAAATGTTTTTTTATGACAGTTTTAAGAATCCAAGCATAATTATCTATAACATAATCTAAGGCTTTCTCATTTCCCTTTTTCAATTCCCTAACAAAATTTTCTTCTGTTATTTTCAAAAGCACCACCTTCTTTACATTTGAACTTCTACATGTAGATATTATCACCTTTACTTAATACTTCGTAAAATAAAGTCTAAGTCTATCAAGAATTTTAAATTTCTAAATTAATTATATAATAAATTGTTAAATATTCATTTTAAAGATACATAAGTATATACTTATATAAAATAAAAAGGGCTGGAAAGCTAGTATAATTCTAACTTTTCAACCCTAATTTTTCATTTAAAAGTTTTGTCAAAGAAAAAAACATTTTTATCATTTTCTAAAAGATCTTACTTTTCTGTTGTCTTAGTGTAAATCCTAATCTTTAATCTCTAATACCACTGGGCAATGGTCGCTTCCCATAATATTTGCATGTATTTCTGCATCTACTATTCTGTCTTCCAATTTTTCCGACACTATAAAATAATCAATTCTCCAGCCAGCATTTCTTTCCCTGGCCTTTGTAATATATGACCACCAAGTATATGCATCTTCTTTATCTGGATAGAAATATCTAAAACTGTCAACGAATCCTGACTTTAATAGTTCCGTCATCTTGCTTCGTTCTTCATTAGTAAATCCTGCATTTTTTTTATTAGATGATGGATTTTTTAAATCTATTTCTTTATGGGCTACATTTAAATCTCCACACATAATAACGGGTTTAATGGAGTCCAGCTCCTTTAAATAGTTTCTAAAGTCGTCTTCCCAAGTCATTCTATAGTCAAGTCTTGCAAGCTCTCTTTGAGAATTTGGCGTATACACATTTACTAAATAAAAATTTTCATATTCTAATGTTATAGCCCTTCCTTCATTATCGTGTTCATCAATTCCTAATCCATACTTTATAGATAAAGGCTTGTCCTTAGTAAATACAGCTGTTCCTGAATATCCTTTTTTTTCAGCATAATTCCAATAATCATAATATCCCCCTAAATCTAAATCAATTTGCCCTTCTTGTAATTTAGTTTCTTGAATACAGAATATATCTGCATCCACTTCTTTGAAATATTTTAGAAATCCTTTTTTAACACAGGCCCTAAGCCCATTGACATTCCAAGAAATTAGCCTCATATTATCCCTCCACAAAATCTATACAGGTTTTTAATTATATTTTTTTCTTTCACATGCTAATTAAAATTATATAGACTATATTATACCCAGATATCATCCTTTATAACTTCCCTATATACCCCTGATGGTACTATAATTAATTATAACAGTTTTAAGGCTAATTAGGAACTATGTGGATAATTAATGTTTAATAATATATTTTGCTTAAAATTTTGTGGATAACTTGATGAAATGTTGATAAGACTTTTTATTAAGAATCAAGTTATACAAATAAATATTATCTATGCTGAGAAAGCATAGATAATATTTATTAATTCTTTATCTTCAAACTGTTATATTAAATTATCTTAAATGGTTGAATTCTATGTCTACCTTTGCTTTTTCTCCATTTCTAACAATGGCCAATTTGGCTTTGTCTCCTTTTTTATATTTATAAAGAGCTTTTTTTAAACTATTCATATTTGCAATATCCTGATCATCGATCTTTGTTATTACATCGCCATTTTGTAGTTTTGCTTTACTTGCTGAAGAATTTGGAGCTACCTCAAGGACAACCACTCCATTATCAGCTTTTAAATCTACACCTAATTGTCTTTCATACAATTCTAGATCTACACCTGTTATCCCAATAAATACCGTCTTATATGTTCCTTTTTCAATTACTTGATCAATTATTGGCTTTGCCATATTTATAGGTATAGAAAAACCTAAACCTTCAGCTGTTTTTATTTTCGCCGTATTTATTCCTATTACTTCACCTTTACTATTTAATAGAGGCCCTCCACTATTCCCAGGATTAATAGATGCATCTGTTTGAATTAAATCCTCGATAATAGTACTTTCATCTACTCTAATAGATCTATGAAGGCCGCTAATAATTCCCGAAGTTACAGTCCTTTGGAACTCTAATCCTAAAGGATTACCTATAGCTATAGCTGTCTCACCTACTTCTAATTTATCGGAATCTCCCAATGTAGCTACTGGCAAATTAGTTGCCTCTACTTTGACCATAGCTAAATCCAAAGTTGTATCATACCATAATACTTTACCAGGTTTTTTATCTCCATTTTCAAATAATACTGTTATATCTTTAGCCTGCCCATCTCCAATAACATGGGAATTTGTAAGTATATATCCATTGCTATTTATTATTACTCCAGAGCCTACCCCATCTACTTCTTGTTCCATAAATCCAAATCTTTGAACCTCTACTGTAGTGATACCAACCACACTACTCATTGCTTTCTTAGCCGCTAAAGATATAATGGAGCCTGTATCCCCATTAATATTATAAGTTTTCCCAGTAGAATAAGATTCTTCTGTCTTTGGTGTATCCCCATTTCCCTCATATGCATATTTTGGTACAATATACGAGGACATTAAACCTCCAATAAGGGAAGCAACCAACGCTACAGCAAAATAGGATAGAAGCCTTTTTCTTTTTGACTTTTTCTTTTCACCCTTTTCATTGTCTATAGAGGGACTCCCCCCTATAAATTTATCCTCTTGGGAATCATAGTAAACTGTACTACTATTAGTATTTTCTATATCTTTTCTTTCATCATCCATGTCATTACCTCCTTATATTATCCATCCTGTAATTATAGGATAATAAATAATTGTAAAAAAAATATGGAGGGAATATGTTTTTGTTGTAAAATTTTTCATTATCCTTTTCACAATTTCCCATAATTCCTTGATATGTATACCTTAATTCTATTTCATACTATAAATAATGAAATACTATGCAGCATTTGTTATAATATATTCATACTGAGTTATACTGTAAAGGAGGATTTATATGCCCTTTAAGATTTATTTAGTAGAAGACGATAAAAATTTAAATCTAGTTTTGACTTCTTATTTAAAGAAAGAGGGATGGCAAGTTTCCCCTTTCTTAACAGGAGGAGATGCGAAGAAAGCAATTAGCGTTCCTCCTGATTTATGGATACTAGATATTATGCTTCCAGATATAGATGGATACCAGCTTTTACAGGAAATAAAATTGACATCTCCAAATGTTCCAGTGATTTTTATTTCCGCAAGGGATGCAGATATAGATAGGGTTTTAGGTTTAGAACTAGGCAGCGATGATTACTTACCTAAACCTTTTCTTCCAAGAGAATTGGTCATTAGAACTCGAAACCTATTAGAACGTGTATATGATGATAACTCTCTAGTTTTGGACATTCCGCCTTATAATATAGACGAAAAAAGTAGAAGGGTTAAACTAAATGAAAAGTTAATTGATTTGACATCTAAAGAATTTGATCTTTTAATTTACCTTATAAAAAATCAGGGCGTGGCACTTTCTAGAGAACAAATACTTTCAAACGTTTGGGGGGCTAATTATTTTGGAACAGATAGGGTGGTGGATGATTTGGTAAGGCGGTTGCGTAAAAAAATGCCTGAACTTAATATTGAAACAGTCTATGGATATGGCTATAGGATGATCAAATCATGAAAATGAAAAACTTACCTTTATCCATTCAAATTTGGATAGTTTTTGCTGCCATTACTTTATGTATATCTATATTATTATCCATCATACTTCCATTGACTTTAAGGGACTTTTTTACTAAGGAGATTTACGCCACCATTGAAAGCGCCCAAGGGCTAATATTTAATCGCTTTGATGGCCAGCCTTTTAATAGTATTTTTGAGTCAGAATTCTTAAAAAATCCACAGCAAGCACTAGATAATATTCGTACTGTTAATCACTTTATAATTTATGATGAAGACCAGATTATCCTTTCGTCACATCTTCCCATGGAATTTTTAAATAAGGTGGAAAAAGAAGCAGGGGCACAAAAAAATAATAGCCAAAGGTATAGTGGGCAAGTAGAAGATGAAAAGATATTCTATGTTATCACCAAAGGCAAAACATTAAATCAGGATGTCTCCTTAGTTTCTTATATGTGGGATTCGTATAGAGAAGATTTAGTCCAAACTTTGTTTAAAAAACTTGCACTAATTATGACCATAGTCTTTCTTCTAAGTTGGATACCTGCTATTGGACTTTCTAAATATTTATCAAGCCCACTGGTGAATTTAGAAAAACGAGTTGAAAAACTTGCAAGCCATGAATGGAACGAACCTGTAGAATTGCATAGACAGGATGAAATAGGAAAATTAGGTGAATCTATAGAACAACTTAGAAATCAATTAATTTACCAAGATGAAATGCAGCAATCCTTTTTGCAGCATGTATCCCATGAATTAAAAACCCCTGTTATGGTTATTCGTAGTTATTCACAAGCTATTAGAGATGGCATATATCCAAAAGGTAATTTAGATTGTTCTATACAAGTTATCGATGAAGAAGCAGAAAGATTGGAAAAACGTGTACGTAATTTACTATATATGACTAAACTAGATTATCTCTCTAACCACGAAATTTCCAAAGAGGTTTTCCCTATGGATCATTTGATTAAAGATGTAGTAGAAAGGCTATCATGGAATAGACCTGAGCTTGATTGGCATTTGGATTTATCTCCAATAAGTATTAATGGAGATATGGAGCAATGGCGAGTAGTTTTAGAAAATCTTTTGGATAATCAAATACGTTATGCAAATAGTCAAATTCGCATATCTTTATCCAAACAAGAAAACAATTTAGCATTGCTCAACATTTGGAATGATGGTCCAAATATTGAACCAGGGATCATAGATTCAATATTTAATAAGTTTAACAAAGGATATAATGGGGAATTTGGTCTTGGATTAGCTATTGTTTATAGGATTGTATCTTTACATGATGCTAAAGTTTGGGCTAAAAATGAAGAAAATGGAGTATCTTTCTTTGTAGAGGTACCTATCTCTGAACCAATAATAACAACAAAGTTGTAAAAAATACTGTAAAACCCAGTGGTTTTCCACTGGGTTTAATCTACAGATTTTAAAGACTCCACCATATTTATTTTTCTAAGTTTAAAATACATTACAAAATTGACTAAAGCTGCAAACGCAAGAGTTAAAACAGCTGAATATACAAAGGATATACCTCTAATTTCTCTTCCAAACATGATAAACTCTATTTCTGTAGTAAGAATTATAAATTTATGAAGAAATATTCCTAGTACCAATCCTAATGCAGTTCCTATTAAAGTCAATATAATATTTTCTCTATAGACATATTTGGAAACTTCTTCATCATGAAATCCTAAGACCTTAATAGTAGCAATTTCCCTAATCCTTTCAGAGATATTTATATTGGTTAGATTATATAATACTACAAAGGCCAAAGCCCCAGCTGAAAGTATTAGAATCATAATTACTTTATCTAAACTATCTAATGTATCATTAAAATTCTTGCTAATTCCAGTGATAAATTCTATAGAGCCTACATCATTGTTTTTTAATAAATCCTTGGACAATTTATTCTCAAACTTCTTTTCTGTATCGGTAGTTTTAGCTAATATTCTTTTATATTCTATATTCTCTTTAAACATTTTTTCATATAATTCTTTAGACATATAAATATAGTGATTTGCATAGTTTTCTGTAATACCTGTAATCTTTACTACTCCTTTATTTCCATCTTCATCTTTTATATATATTTCATCTCCAATACCTGCATCTAATAGCTGAGACATTTTTTCTGTAATTATAACTCCATCATCTTCTATAGATAAAGTTTCGCCAGTTATTCTATTACGAAGTATTATAAAATCATTAATCTTAGCTTGATCTTCCGGGACTATAATATTAGCCGACTCTTTAATTCCTTCTTTTCCTATATCCATTAACTGTTCTTTTATTAATATATAATCCTTTATTCTAGAGTCTTCTTTTAATGACTCAATGGATTTGGTGCTTTCTCCTACTCCTATATTATCCTTTAAATCTACGACCATCTGATATTTGTATATTTCATCAAATTGTTTGCTGGCAATAGCTGCAATAGAATCTTTTAGCCCAAATCCTGCTACCAATAAGGCAGTACAACCAGCTATACCAATTATAGTCATAAAAAATCTTCTTTTATATCTAAATAAATTTCTAGCAGTTACCTTCTGGGAAAACTTAAGTTTTGACCAGATAAAGTCCATCCTTTCTAATAAAATCCTCTTACCTGGCTTTGGGGCTTTAGGCCTTAAAAGATTAGCAGGAGTCTCCTTTAGTTCTCCATAGGAAGCTGCTAAAGCTGCAAATGTTGTAGCAATAACTGCT
>DHBY01000100.1 GCA_002398845.1 Firmicutes bacterium UBA4916
CATCCATTACATTCTGGGAAAAACTCACATTTAGATTCTATTCTATGGCTAGATTTTTCTAGTATTTCTATTGTCTTTCCAATACCAAAGTTCTTCTTTATTTCCGTTATTTTTAGCTTAACTCTATCTCCAATAGTTCCTCCTTCTATGAAAAAAGTAAATCCCTCATATTTACCTACTCCCATGCCCTCACTATTTATATCTATAATATCTAATACCAATTCATTTCCAACTTTAAATTTTTCCATAGGCTGCTCCTTTCCAAAAAAATAAGGCACAATATGTGCCCAAAGAATCAGTGTCCCTTTTATCTCTCTTTGATTTTATCCAATATTTACTAACTTATACCTAAATTTTTTATCATTTCTCTACCATCTAATAATAATATTAGTATAGCCTTTATCTACCATCTTTTTGAGCCATCTTTTAAAATATTCTTTATAGTGGTCCCTGGTTCCTGGTATTACCATAGTTATGCCTATAATATCAGTTACAATTCCAGGCATAAGGAGAAAAAGCCCACCTACTAAAATGCAAAGTCCATTTAATAATTCATTGCCAGGTACATTTCCTTGGGACATTTCCCTATTAATATTTCGGATTACTAATTTTCCCTCAGATTTTGCAAGATAATATCCTGCAATTCCTGTTAATATTATAAGCAAAATGGTAGTCCAAAACCCCATGGTTTGGGATGCCCTTATCAATATATATAAATCCAATATAGGCATTAAAATCAATAATGGAATCAGCTTTTTCATAGTTTTTCCTCTTTCTTTTTATATATGAAATCTTATAAAACTCTAGCTTCTCCTTTATAGATAAGTCCAGCAATAGCATCTACTGTGATGATTTCACCGTTCTTTAATAATTTTGTGGCTTCATTTGCACCAACTATAGTAGGTATACCAAAATTTAGTCCTATAATTGCAGCATGAGATGTTAATCCACCTTGTTCTACTATTATTGCTGATGCCATCTTCATATATTCTACCATATCCCTATCAGTATATTCGCTAACCAATATATCTCCTTTTTTAAACTTACCTTCTAATTCTTCTTTATTGCTTCCAATACATACTTTGCCATAAACCGCTTTTTTACCAATTCCCATTCCTTTTAACAATACTTTACCAACAGTATGGACTTTTATTAAGTTAGTGGTACCAGAAACTCCAACGGGAATTCCAGCTGTTATTACTATTAAATCTCCTTCTTTTATATAACCTTTTTTCATAGCACTGTGAATTGACCTATCAATAACCTCATCAGTAATTTCACTTTGCATAGATTCTACAGGATAAACTCCCCATACCAAGGATAATTTCCTCATAACCCTTTTTGTTATAGTTGCAGCAATTATAGGTGCCCTTGGCCTAAATTTTGATATTGCTTTTGAAGTATAACCTGATGATGTTGCTGTTATTATTGCATCCGCTTCTAAATCCTCTGCTGTATTGCAAGTAGCTTTACTTATAGCATTAGTTGTAGATATATCCTTGGCTATAGATTTGGATTTTAATATTTCTAGATAATCTAAAGATTCTTCTGTCTTAATGGCAATATTATACATGGTCTTTACAGCTTCTATAGGATATTTTCCTGCTGCTGTTTCTCCTGATAGCATTATAGCATCACTGCCATCTAAAATTGCATTAGCTACATCTGTTACTTCTGCCCTTGTTGGTCTTGGATTTCTTATCATAGAATCTAACATTTGTGTAGCTGTAATTACTGGTTTCCCTGCTATATTACATTTCTTAATAATCTGTTTTTGTATAAGAGGGATTTCTTCTGTTAAAATCTCTACACCTAAATCTCCTCTTGCCACCATTATTCCATCGGAAGCTTCTATTATTTCATCAATATTGTCAACGCCTTCTTGACTTTCTATTTTAGAGATGATTTCAATATATTCCCCATTGTTTTCTTCTAATATCTTTCTTATTTCCAAAACATCAGAAGCTTTTCTAATAAAGGATGCAGCTATAAAGTCTATTTCATTGTCTATGCCAAACTTAATATCCTCAATATCTTTTTTTGTTATTGCAGGTAGATTAATAGAAACATTAGGCACATTTACCCCTTTATGGTCTTTTATTGTCCCGCCGTTTAAAACTTTACACACTATATCTGTTCCATCAATAATTTCTTTTACTTCCAATTCTACCAATCCATCATCTATTAGTATTCTACTTCCCTTGGTAACATCCTTAGGTAGCCCCTTATAGGATACTTGAACTTTAGTTTTATCCCCAACGATCTCCCTAGTTGTTAATGTAAAGCTATCGCCATCTACTAATTCTATTTCTTCCTCTTGAAAAGTTCCTATTCTAATTTCTGGGCCCTTGGTATCTAACATTATACCAATAGGTAAGTCTAATTCATCCCTTAAGCTTTTAATGGTATCAATCCTTTTTTTATGTTCTTCATAGGTACCATGAGAAAAATTAAGCCTTGCAACATTTAATCCATTCATAAATAATTGTCGAAGGGTTTCTTCCTTTTCTGATGCTGGTCCAATGGTACAAACTATTTTTGTTTTTTTCATAATCCCACCCCATCTCTTTATATAGAAAGTATTTTTGCTATCTCATACATTTCCTTATCAAACTTTTTCTCTGTATTAAGCGCTTCTTCCAGACTAATATCCACTATTTCATTACATTTCATTCCTAATGCTCTTCCAGATTTATTATTTATTAAAAGCTCTACTGCCTTATTTCCCATTTTACTAGCCATAATCCTATCAAATGATGTTGGTGAACCTCCTCTTTGAATATGTCCTAAAATGGTAACTCTAGTATCTGTACCAGTTTTTTCTTCAATTTCTTTTGCCACATCATAAGCATTTCCTACACCTTCTGCTAATGCTATTATATGATGTAATTTCCCCCTATTTCTTCCTTGCATTACTCTTTTACACACTTCATCAATATTAAAATCTACTTCTGGTACTATAATGCTCTCTGCTCCTCCAGCTAAGCCAGAATATAAAGCTATATCCCCACATTCTCGTCCCATAACTTCTACTATATTAGCTCTTCCATGGGAACTTGAAGTGTCTCTAATTTTACCTATAGCATCCACTACTGTTTCTATAGCTGTGAAAAATCCAATAGTGTAATCTGTATAGCCCATATCGTTATCAATTGTACAAGGGATACAAACAACTGGTATTCCTGCATCGTATAAGTTTTTTGCTCCTCTAAAGGTACCATCGCCGCCTAATACTACTAAACCATCTATTCCAAAAACCCTAATTACATTTAGAGCTTTATTAAGTCCTTCCTCAGTTTTAAATTCATCACATCTAGCAGACCTAAGCATAGTGCCTCCCCTGTGAATTATGTCTGCCACAGATGATAAATTCATTTCATCTATTTCTCCATTTAATAACCCATCATATCCTTGTTTTATTCCCATAACTTTTACTTTATTATATATTGAAGTTCTAACTACGGATCTAATTGCTGCATTCATTCCTGGAGCATCTCCACCACTTGTTAGTACACCTATGGTCTTCATATTTTTCCTCCTTATCGATAAAATATTCTGTTAGATTATACCTAAGTCAAATAGCACTGCTTGTATATCATTGGC
>DHBY01000005.1:0-148 GCA_002398845.1 Firmicutes bacterium UBA4916
TTAACATAGGATGTATTTAAATTTGAAACACACGCATTATAATACAGTCTAGCCTTTTATTGAACCTTAACATAGGATGTATTTAAATTTTAAACGGCTTGTAAGGTATGATAAAACATAAACTGATTGAACCTTAACATAGGATGTA
>DHBY01000005.1:365-3788 GCA_002398845.1 Firmicutes bacterium UBA4916
AACATAGGATGTATTTAAATTGTATAGCGAACATGATAATGGCTAAGCCCTTGTCAATAGATAAAATTCATCAAAGTATGACAAGGGGACGGGGGTGTTGTCAAGGACTGTACAAAACTAGAAAGTTGGTTAAAAGAAGCAGAAACATATAATATATCAGAGATAGATAGTTTTATCAAATTGATAAGGGGAGATATAGAAGCAAGTAACAAATGCAATTATATATGGCCATAGCAATGGGTTAACAGAGGGGCATAATAATAAAATGAAGTTAATAAAAAGGCAGATGTATGGCCGATGTAAGTTCGAACTACTTCGCCTCAAAATATTAACCTAGTTCAACTAACTTGACAAAGAGCCGAACTAGATTGGGAAAGAATTAATTATTTTAAGGTGAGTTTAATCAAGTGAATTAATATGCTCTATAAGATTTCTTAAGCTCTTTTCAAATTTTTCATCGTCTTCAGGCCTTCTTTTTTTGAATTTAGTGTATATTTTTTTCTTTCTCCTAAGAGTTGCATTAACATGTCTTATGGTAAGCATATTTCCTATGTTTTTATCTGTTATCAAATAACCATTTTGGTTTATACAATAGGCACCCTTTGTAAGACCCATAGCTGCAAGGCCATAGTCTTGCGTAATCAATATATCACTATTATTTATTCTATTTGCTATATAATAGTCAGCACTATCCCTTGAAATATCTACAGATACGATTTCTGCATAAGGGTTATCTAATTCTACAGCATAGTTTTTAACTACTATGATTTTAATGCCATATTCCTTGGCAACATTTATTGCTATTCTAACTACAGGACAACCATCTGCATCAACAAATATAACCATAAAATCTCCCCCATTTAAAAGTTTATCTATATTTCATCTTAATATATAATTTAATTAATGACAATACATTGTTTATTAGAGAGATGAAATATGCTAGTACTGTTGGCATTTATACTACTTGCAAGCATAGTCCACAGTTGCATGAAAATTTGATAGGCTTGATTATGCATACCATGTGAACTACACCCATCTTTAAGTAAAGCGTAGGTGGGGTGCAGTTGCCACCTCCAATCCACAGAAGAAGGGAGGTGGTCGATATGACTACATAGGATATTATATACTGGTGGGTTCCGTATAAAACTTAAGTAATAGCTGCCACTAAAAATGGGGATCATAGAACTCGATTAACACACTCATTGAAAGTAGAATAGATAGCACTTAGTATAGCTGATGCATTAGGATAAATATGACAGAGGGACGGGGGTGTTGTCAATAGATAAATTTCATCAAAGTAGAAAGACTATCCATATATAATTAAAAAACAAATAATAAAGGAGATCATATGAAAAAAATACTAGCTTTAATGGGAAGCCCTAGGATTAACAAAAATACTGATACATTATTAGATTTAATGCTTAAAGGAGCAGAGGATAAAGGGCATGAGATAAATAAAACTTATATTATTAAAGAAAATATTTCTCATTGTACGGGTTGTAATTATTGTGGCAAAAAAGGTGAATGCATTATAAAAGATGATATGGTAAAAATATATGATTATTTTGATAACAGTGATATTTTTGTACTGGCATCCCCCTTATATTTTAATACTGTAAATGGCATTACAAAGAATCTAATAGATAGATGTCAAAGGTATTGGTCAATTAAATATCAATTGGGAAAAGGTTACAAAAGGCAGTTTAAGAGGACTGGCATATTTTTAGGGGTTGGAGGAGCCGATTATTCTCATGAACATTTTTCAGCTGTTATCCCCACTATTGATTTATTCTTTAAAGCTATAAATGCAGAATACAAGGGGAATTATTTTGTATCAGGAACAGACCATATTTCTATAGGGGAAAGGGAGGATATTAGAGAAGAACTATACCAAATAGGTTACAATATAGATAATATAAAGAACTTCTATATTCATAGATAGAAGTTCTTATTTTTCTTGAGCTGCATCTTTATTTTATTCCTTATATTCTAAAATAGCCTTAGTGGCCTTCACAGGTATTCCAATATCCTCAATTATTACTTCACCTGTATAGCCTATCCTATTCACTAGACCTTTTTTCATATGATGGAAAGTTATCGTCCTATTTGCTTTAACCGATATACCTAATGCATTTCCCGTATCTCCATCTAATCCTGACGGAATATCAATAGATAATATATCCTTTGAATATTGATTTATGATATGGATTGCATCATAAAACAATCCCCCTACCTCTCTTGTTAAACCTATCCCAAAGATAGAATCTATGGTTAAATCACTTTCAATTATGGATTTCTTTAATTTATCTAGATCTTCTTCATCTTTTATATTTATAAAATTTACATCTATATTATTAAGTATATTTAGATTAATATTAAAATCCTGAGTTCTTTTTTCTAAATTGCCAACTATAAATAAATCCACCTTTTTTCCACTTAGTGTTAAATGGCGTGCTACGGCTAACCCATCCCCGCCATTATTTCCCACTCCACAAACAATGGTAAAGGAATTCATATTATTTAAATCGATATTTTTAACAACTTTTAATGCAGCATTTTCCATAAGGACAATACTGGGAATACCAATATTATTAATTGCATAACTATCCATGGCTTTCATTTTTTTGCAGCTAATGATTAGCATAAGTTTAACCCCCTCTATTTCATTATATATTATTATAACAGTTTTAATAAGGCGAACAAGTAAATCAAAAAAGCCTCCAAATTTCCTATTTAATAATTACGGATAATTTGGAGGCTTTTTTGATACTATTTTAGGTTAAGGCAATGGCATATTTTCTATTTAAGTTTGAGTATTTAATCTGCTTTATTATGTTGAATTTATCTACATTTTTTTCGCCAAATTTATTTTTTATTATTTCTTCAATGGATATAGGTTTATAGTCATTATGGTCTACAGCTACATTAAAATATCTATTTTTTTCAAGACTTAATGGCAATAATTTTCTATGATAATGTCCGTGGATATTTATAGAGTCCTTTGGAATATCCTTCATTGGTTTATGACTTAATATAAAATGGTGCTCATTTACTGAAAACTCCATTTTATTATATATTTTAATTTCTTTTGTATCTAATAGTTTTCTATATCTAAATTTAAAATCATGATTGCCTTTTACTAATATCTTTTCCCCGTTTAAATTCCCCAAAAGGAATTTGGAAAACAATTTACTTCCTGCAAAAAAATCTCCCACTATGATTACTATATCATCACTTTTTACCCTACTGTTCCAATTCTCTATTAGTGCCATGTTCATTTCTTTTATATTTCTAAATGGCCTGTTCCAAAACCATACTGCGAACCAGTGGCCAAAATGAGTATCAGATATAAAATATATATTCTCCATTTGCTTTCCTCCTTGCTCCGTTATGATTTTAAATTATAAACTAATTGATAACTAT
>DHBY01000004.1:0-219 GCA_002398845.1 Firmicutes bacterium UBA4916
TTACCGCTTGTCAATCTCTTTACTATTTCTAGTGAGTGACCAGCACCACCTAAAGTGCCATCTACATATATTCCATCTTCTTTTATATTTAATCCATCTATTGCTTCCTTGAGTAACACTGGTGTATGTTCAAAATTCAATTTTCCCACTCCTATCTAATCATATGCCTAATTCAGCCATCTTTTCAGCAATACTATCATAGCTTAAACTATCATCATC
>DHBY01000004.1:608-5921 GCA_002398845.1 Firmicutes bacterium UBA4916
TAAACAAAAAGGCAGTTATCAAGACCTTTGGTCATAATAAAGTTAAGCCCTAGGTTCTCTCTAAATTTAGAAGGCATTATTAACCTTCCTTTATCATCAATTGTATGTTGATATTCTCCAATGAACATACAAATCACTCCACCCTCAAATATAATTTACCCACCTTCTACCACTTTACCCCACATATTATTAATTCTATACTATTTCATTAAATCCTTCTATTTTCATAAAATATTTTTCGATTTTTTATAGTCTTTAGGTCCTATTTTATCAAATTTCTTCTTTTTTCATTGTTATTTGACATTTATATGGTTAAAAAATAAAAAAGATTCCCATTTTATAAACTTTAATGGAAATCTTTTTAAAATCCGCCATGAACTAACAATAAGCAGTAATTAGGATTGAACAGGATTTTTAAAATCGAATATTCTATTTCAACTTTTCTTTTCTTCTTTTAATAAAATAAAATGATGCCGCCACAATACCTATGATACTTACCAATTGGGCAACTCTTATAGACCCCATCATTAAACTATCTGTCCTCAATCCCTCTATAAAAAATCTAATAGCAGAATATAAGATTAAGTATAATAAAAATACCTCTCCAGGAACCTTTGATTTATTTTTCCTATACCATAATAAGAATAGAAATACCAAAAAGTCCCCGATAGATTCATATAGAAATGTTGGATGAACCTTTACCCCATCTATTATTATTCCCCATGGCAAATTCGTAGGTCTACCATATGCCTCCTGATTGATATAATTTCCCCAACGACCTATTGCCTGCCCTAAAATAAGGCTTGGAGCGCAGATATCAACTATTTCCCAAAAATCTACCTTTCTTTTTCGGCAAAATACCACTACAACAATTATACCAGCTATTATAGCCCCATGTATAGCTAATCCTCCGCCTCTAAAATTAAAAATTTGTATTAAATCGTTCTTGTAATAATCCCATGAAAATATTACATAATAAGCCCTAGCACCAAGTAAAGATATAGGTATAGCATACAAGAGAAGGTCTATTAGAGTATCCTCTTCTATGCTAATCCTCTTAGATTCCCTTAGTGCAAGGATAGTTCCTATTATTACACCTACAGATATTAAAATTCCATACCATCTAACCTCTAAGCCAAATAATTTGAAAGCCACAGGATTCATCTTATGTCACCTTCCCTTATTTTTTAATACTTATTAGTATATCATAAGTCTAATATTTCCCATATAGGTATTATAAAGGTTTTACAATGGATAGCACCATATTTTCCACTAGCAAATGCTTCCTTAGCCTTTCTTCTACATCTTTAATGTTAATATTATTAATTATATCTGGAAAATCTATAAAAAGAAAATCATTAAAGTAATTTTCAATAAAATAATTAGATATAAAGTCTATGGAGTTTAAACCCATTAAAAATCCACCTATATTTTTGTTTTTTATCCTATTAAAGTTTTCTTGTGATAGTTTTTTCTTACTAATATCTTTTATATAATTTGTAATTTCTTCAGTAGCCATATTAGGATTTACAGACTGACCTACAATTAAAGAATGTCCATAGTCGTATTTCCCAGTAAAATAACTGCTAAAACTACTATCTATCAATCCTTTTACATACAGCTCGTTATAAAACCTAGAACTATTTCCAAACAATATTTCCAATAAAATATTTGTAGTTAAATCTTTCTTTATTTGTTTCTTTTTTGGAACACCTAAATAATTATCCTTAAATCCTATAGCAAACAAAGGAATAGATGTGGCTAGTTCTTCCTCCATATGTTTTTCTTTTATTTCTTTAGGTTCATTGGGATAAATCCTTTTTATTTCTTTTATTTCTTCCTTGAATTTTTTGCTTTCCACTTTTTCAACCCTTTCAACTATTTCATCGAAGGATAAATCTCCAACAATAAATAAAACCATATTTGAAGGATTGTAAAAAGTATTATAACATTTATATAAAACTTCTTTATTGATGTTTTTAATGCTTTCTATAGTACCTGCTATATCCGTTTTAATTGGGTGATTATAATACATCCCTCTTAGGCAATTGGAAAAGACACGCCAATTAGGATCATCTTGATACATTTTTATTTCCTGTCCAATAATTCCTTTTTCTTTCTCTATGTTTTCATTAGTGAAATATGGATCTTGAACAAACTTTATCAATAATTCTAAACTCTCATAAAAATAATCTACAGTAAAAAAAAGATAAGCTGTTTGATTAAAATTTGTATAAGCATTAACAGAAGCCCCGAATTTAGAAAATTCATCCATGATATTTACATCTGATTCTTCAAATAATTTATGTTCTAAAAAATGAGCAATTCCTTCTGGTACAGTAATAGGTTTAGACTCATCTACCGGCACAAAACAATTATCATTTGAGCCATAATTAGTAGCAAAAACAGCATGTTTTTTTGTGTACCCTTTTTTAGACATATAATAAATATTCAATCCACTTTCTGTCCTTGCATGATATAGTTTCTCATCTATTCTTTTGTTTTCTATTATTTCCATATTGTATCCTCCTTTGTATTGACTTTTTAAGAAAATAGATGGTATCTAAGTTGATATTGTTTGATGCTTGGATTATTTCTTCTTCTGTTACCCTATCTATATCCCCTAATATTTCCTCTAATGAGCGTTCATCATCTGTTAATACTTGGCTAAAAAAGAACTCAGAAATTAAAAATATACTATCGTTTATGGATTTCATAGAAGTTTTAATTGACTTTTTTGCAATATCCATATCCTCTTTAGTAAAATCACCTTTCTTCATCTCATCTATTTTACATCTAATGATTTCTATGGTTCTTTCAAAATTATCAAAATCAATACCCCCATCTATTAACATTAGCGATTTATATTTATATACCTTTGACCCTATATAATAGGCAAGACTTTCCTCTTCCCTAACAGATCTGAAAAGTTTCGAATTCGACCCTCCTCCTAATATTTCACTAGCAACTAATAATCCATTATATAGTGAACTTTCATAGGGAATATCCGTTCTATACCCTAAGACGAGTTTTCCTTGGTTAATATCCATATCCTCATAAACCATATTTTTAATCTGAACATTACCAGTGATATATTCCCTATCAAATTTAAAAATATCTCCTCTATCCAATTTAAAGCTAGTGGTTAAATAATCTATAAAATCATTTTCGTACTGTCCAACATAGAATATCTCAATAGGAGCCCTTGAAATTATATTCTTATAGTATTCATATAATGTTCTATTATCTATTTTTTCTAAATCCTCAATATAACCAAGTGAATATATGCTAAACTTTTCATTTTTGCACATTTCTTCAATGCATCGTTCTATAGCATAACTCCTTTTATCATTTATTTTTGCCTCTATTAATCTTTTTAAATTCTCCTTTTCTTGTTCTACATATTCTTCGCTAAATACCCCTTTTTCTAGATATGGATTAAAACTTAAGGATTTTAATAAATCTACAATCTCCATCATATATTTTTTATCATTAACATAAATCGTCTTTGGTCCTTCAATAGTAAATCTAATAACATGCTTTTCTCCTCTTTTATTAACGCTTATACTTAAATCTGAGCCGTACATTTCTTCTAATTTTCTCTGAATCTCTAAATTTGTATTCAAAGTATTAGTCCCTCTTTTCAATACTAGAGGTATCAGTGCATTTTTTGTTACATTTTTTCTCTCTAAAGGATTTATTAAATAAATGCTAAGTAAATTAGATTTAAATTTATCCATCTTTATCAAATTTAAATTTATTCCTTTGCTAATATTAATTCTTTCAGATTTTAAAATCACAAACCCAACCTCCTAAATTCTAATGTGTTTTTATGATACCCATATTTCCACTTATATAATTGTTATAATAAAAAGCCCCGTCATATGACGGGTTTTTTAAATTTATTCTTTTTTTAATTTTTCAATTATCCTATTTATTTCCTTTACATAATCATCATAGGATTCCCCATTCATCAATCCTTGTATTATGGTTTCAACCTGATTAAAGGTTTTCTTATTATCAGTTATTAGCACCTGTCTTATGCCGCTATCATTTTCTAACACTATATTAATTATAGTTTCCCTCATATCATCTGTAAGGGTTAAATCTCTTGACATTTCCACTGCAATTACAACCATATCGTTAAATATAATTGATGAGGTATTGTCAATACCATATAAATCTACTACCAAATTAGAAATATTCTCTGACCTAGTTACTATATCATAGTCTTTTCCTCCTACATCCATGCTTATCTCGTTTTCCTTACCCCCATCTTTAGCAATGTCCTTATTAGCCTTGCATCCCGCTGATATACTTCCAACTATCAATATAAGCAAAAGAAATCTTAAAACATATCTATCATTTTTTCTCATAATTTAAACCTCCTTTTACAATATAGTTTTTCATTAATATAAAATTTTATTACAAAAAAAGCCACTTATTATACCTTTTAACCAAATATTCCATTTATATATTCCTTTATCTTATCATCATCAGGATTCTTAAATAATTTTTTATTTTCATTATACTCAACTAAATTAACTAAGCCTAAGTTAAGAGAAAGTTAACTTTGTGTAAAATAAGCACCTTCTTTATGTTGAATCTATTCAAACTATAATATATAATTGTTCTTGTGTTAAATTATTTGTTTGTCGAAAGGAAGATTTAAATGAAACTAGGCATAGTTGGACTACCAAATGTAGGTAAGAGCACTTTGTTTAACGCATTAACAGCTGCTAAAGCAGAAGCTCAAAATTATCCTTTTTGTACTATAGAACCAAATGTAGGAATTGTATCTGTTCCAGATAAGAGATTGGAAATGCTAGCGGAGTTGGTAAAACCAGAAAAAATTACTCCTGCAACTATAGAATTTTTTGATATAGCTGGATTAGTAAAAGGTGCCAGTAAAGGTGAAGGATTAGGTAATAAGTTTCTTTCATATATAAGAGAAGTTGAGGCAATAATTCATGTAGTTAGGTGTTTTGATGATGAAAATGTAATCCATGTAGAAGGTAAAATTAGCCCTTTAGATGATATTGAAATCATCAATTTAGAACTTATGCTTTCTGATTTAGAAATAATCACTAAGAGAATTCAAAAAGTTGAGAAATTGGTTAAAGGAAATAAAACCTATAACAAGGAATTTGAATTATTGAATATATTAAAAGATTCTATTGAAAAAGATCAGCCTTTAAGGAATTTGGAATTTTCAGATGAAGAAATGGATTTAATTAAAAACTTTAATTTGTTATCTTTAAAACCCGTACTATATGTATGCAATATTTCAGAAGATGATTTATTAAGTGGAGA
>DHBY01000085.1 GCA_002398845.1 Firmicutes bacterium UBA4916
GAAAGGAATGACAGTTAATATGGAAAACTTAAAAGCTTTAAAAAAGTCAGTATTTTATATTTCTTTTCCTATTTCTATTATAGGATTTTTATTTCCAGTTTATGCTTACTCTAAAGGGGCTAGTGTTATGGAAATAGGACTAATATATTCCGCTTTTTCTTTATTTACAATTTTAATGAGACCATTAGTTGGAAGATTAATTGATAAAAGAGGAAGAAAAGTAGGAATTGTTTTAGGAATTCTTTTTTATGCCTTTACCAATATATTGTTTTTACTGGATAAAAATTTTAAATATATATTAGCAGCAAGAATTGTTCAGAGTATAGCATCTTCTTTTTTATGGATTACTGTAAATGCAATTATATCTGATATAAGCAATGAAAATAATAGGGCTGAAAACTTTGGGATTATAAATGAATCTTTGAATAAAGGAAGTTTCTTAGGGTCTGTTATAGGATTTTATATTTTACTTAATAATATATTCAAAAATTCCTTTGAAATTTTATTTCTAATTTATTTAAGTCTTAGCTTAATTAGTCTTTATTATGCTGTTTTTAAATTAGGCGAAACTGTTGAACGGAGTAAAACACATGAAGAAGAAATAATAAGGAATAGTAGAGGCTTTAATATGTTTTTAATTTTCATGGTCATATTTGCCCTTATATCCAGTTTAACAAACCATATATACTTAATATATCTTAGGGAAAATATAATAGATGATTTTTATCTTATATCTTGTTTGTTTATACCAGTAGCTATATTATCCATGTTTTTACCAAATAAGTTTGGAAAAATATCTGATAGACATAATAAAAAGAAAATAGTGTTTTTAGGCATATTTACTACTGGAATATTAGGTTTTATGCTTCCATTACTAAATAATTATTATTATTTTATGCTTATAAGTACTTTGCGAGCCATAACTGGGATGTTTTATGGTCCAGCCCAATCCGCACTGGTAATGGATATTGTAGGGGATAATCAAAGAGGAAAATCCTATGGAATGTATCGGTTTGCCTTAGGCATAGGTGGCATTATAGGACCAATAATAGGGACATATATTTATGAGTATATGGGAAATGCTTGGATATTTTATATTCAAAGTTTAATGTTTATAGTTTTTTGCATATTTGGGCTTAGATTCTTTAGTACTAGAACTATATATGGTGATATTAAAAATTAATGTCAGGAGTTTGGAGGTTTTTAAATGGGAAAATGGGAGAGGTATAACTATATTTTAAGATATTTTATGTATTTAGGATTTTTATTTGATATTGTGTCTAGAAATATGGGAAATACAAAGTATATGATTTTATTTTCCCTATTATTTTTATGTATTGTTATCAATGATTATTTAAGATTTAATTATTTATATAAAAAATCATCATATATATTCTATACTTCTATTATAATTTCCATATTAATTGCTGCCATTATTAGCTTTTTTGATGGAGGGTATATAAATATTTACTTTTATATAAGCATAGCTGATATAGCCTTTATTAAGGATAAAAAAGCAGTTAGATATTTATGTACATTAAATATATTAATTATCATCTTTCTTCCTTTTTTGAAATATGGAGTATTAGAGGGAATAGGAATTTTTCATTTTTTTAAAGAAAGTATTTTTGAGTTTTTAATGTTTTCTATGTTTTTGTTTTTTTATATAACTAGTATATTTTCCTATAAAGGATTGATATTAGAAAAGAAAAGAGTAGAGAAATTAAATAAAGAAATAGAAGAATTAACTATTGCAAAGGAAAGAAATAGGCTGGCACAGGAAATCCATGATAATCAAGGCCACAGTCTTGTGGCCTTGAATATGAATTTAGATGTAATGTCAAATGTATTAGATAGAGATATGGAGAAAACTAAAGAATTAGTAGAGAAATGTCAAGGGCTAACTAAGGATAGTATGGATAGTTTAAGAAAAGCAGTCTATGCATTAAGAGATGAAGATATATCCCAAGGCTTAATTAAGTCCATAGAAAAGTTAGTCAGTAGCATTGGGGATGGTTCAAAGGTAAATATAAACTTTAATATAGATGAAAAAATAGAAAATTATTCGCCTGAATATAAAAATATTATATACATCACTATAAAAGAAAGCATAACCAATAGCATAAAACATGGGAAATGTAGTGAAATAGAAATTGATGTCAAAGTAGAAGATAAAATATATTTAACAATAAAAGATAATGGAATAGGCTGCAGTGAAATTGTTAAGGGAAATGGATTAAAAGGAATAGAGGAAAGAATAAGCAAAGTTGGAGGGCAAATAGAGTATACGACAAAAAAAGGAGAAGGCTTTGGGATGGCGGTTATAATGCGCTAGGGACGGTTCTTTTTGCAGTCCAATGCCTTCCAGGCATGGTAATTGCAGGGAGATATGATTTGAAAAAATTCAAGGTGGTCAGTGATTATTTTTGACATGCAGAAAACTGCCACTCTTGTAGTACATAATAATAGGGCTTTAGGAATTCCAAAAGTTAGTATGGATGAAATACAATTAGATTTTATTAAAACTATATAGATGGTGTATTTATATATAGAAAAGTTAATTTAAGAATAATATTATTTATATGATGAGAAGGTGATTACAGGTGAAATATGACAAAGAATTTTGGCTTGGATTAGATAGGCTTGTTAGGCAGTCTAAAATAGTAATTGATCGACCAAAAGGAACTACACATCCAAAGTATCCCAGTATAGTATATGAAGTTGACTATGGATATCTAGAGAATACAAAATCGATGGATGGAGGAGGAATAGATGTTTGGAGGGGGACTGATTATAAACAAGAAATAGATGCTATCATGTGTACTGTTGATTTGCTAAAGAGGGATTCGGAAATTAAAATATTAATTGGTTGTACTGAAGAAGAAAAAGATAAAATCTATAATATACATAATAATTCAGAATATATGAAAGGAATTATTATACGAAGAAAATAACAATAATTCTGTGACAATATCTATTACACAATCTTTAAATGATTAGCCTTAATCATATAAAATGTGGACTATACATGGATAATCCAATAAATTAAGATATGTGGAGGAGATAAAATGAAATATTTAGTTTTACTTGCAGGCTGTGGTCTTGGTGATGGCTCTCAAATACACTAGGGACGGTTTAATTGGGAAAACTGTTGACTTAAGGGAAATTATGTATTGCCTTATCTATAAGGTAATAAAGTTTAGTACTAAATGGGGTGAAAATATGGGGGAGAGCTGCTAGGCGAGAAAGTGACACGGGATATTATCATGTAATGGCTAGGGGAAATAACAAAGAAATGATATTCACGGACATTTCAGAAAAACAATATTTTCTAGAAGAGCTGCGGGCTAAAATAGATGAAGGGGATATTTCGCTATTATCCTATTGTGTAATGGACAACCATATACATCTTTTAATTTTTGCAGATTTGGAATCAATGACAGATGCATTAAGACGGACAAATCTTAAATTCGCCATGAGATATAATACAAAATATAATCGAGTAGGTCATGTGTTTCAAGGTAGATATAAAAGTGAAGTTATAAATACAGACAAATATTTGCTTAGTGCCTTAAGATATATACACAATAATCCTGTAAAGGCAAAGATAGTATCAAATGCAAAGGATTATAAATGGAGCAGTTATAGGGCTTATATAGATGGGGATAATGGACTAATTAATCCCAAGGAACAAGAGATGATAATGGACATGGTTGGCGGCTCTATAAAACTATTTGAACAATTTCATTTAGAAGAAGATATGCATGAGTTCATTGAGATTAGAGAAGATTTGGAACAAGAACGTGAAGAGAGAGCTAGAAGAATTATAGACAATTATTGCAGAAAGTATAATGTAGACAATATAGATAAGTTCCATGATAATAGAAACCTTTTGGAAGAAATTATTATTGAACTAATACAGTTAAGTAAATTGCCCCATAGGAGAATAGCTGAAATTGTGGGTATAAATAGGGGCATAGTTCATAATATTGCCAAGAAATTATGATGCACTAGGGATGGCTTTTGTACATATACTGAAATTCATCCATAATCAGTTACATTAAGTAAAGGAAGTTGGAAAATAATGGACTGCAAAAAGAACTGTCCGA
>DHBY01000089.1:0-31215 GCA_002398845.1 Firmicutes bacterium UBA4916
CCATACTTATATACTAACATCAAATAAGGATTCGATTGGGAATAGCTTTGACAATGAATATATGGAGTCTAAGACAAATCGAGAGGAAATGATACATAATATTGATGAATATAATAGACGTAAGGATTTCTACATAAAAGAAATGGAAATTCAAGGACAGATTATTAGATTTGATTCCTGTAGTAGTAGTTCGGTTTATGATATGAATAGGGAAGGAATAATGCAATTACAGCATTTTGCTGAGAAAGGATTGATTTCTTCAGAATGGGATGATGTCAGATTAGAGGACCTTGTTATTACTGAATATGAACAAGTAAAGGGAGAGGTTACCCCTAATATAGATGAAACGAAGGAATTATCTATTTTGCTGCATATTGAAAAAAGTTTAAAAGAAGTGCCTATCCAATGTCCTTTTAAGATAGAGTTTGGCAAACAGGATATTGGGACAAAGGTGGTGTATTATGATGAAATGCTTAAAATGGAAAAATATTTTTTTATAAACGAAGTTTATTCTTATAATGCCTTTGAAGATGTTGCAAAAAGAGCCGATGAAATAGAAGATATAAAGATTCGGGAAGATATGCTTAATAATTTTATAGAGGCAATGGAAAATTTATGCCCAAGAGATAAAAATCTTGCTATTATAAAATACGAAACAGTAGATAATATTCAATTAAATTTTATGATGAAAGACTATCTAGAATCAGAACCAATTAAGAAGTCTGCATCAGCTATTGGATTTATATGTGGTTCTAATGAAATTGGAGCCAATGGTTATAAGCTACGGGAGTGCGTTATGCATCCAGTGGATAAAGATTTTAGTGGTGAAATAGAATTAGAATTGTTCTCAAGGATTATCGAAATACCAGAGGAAACTGTGAAATGTTTTTAAATAAATTGGGAAAATGTTAATTTTTTTTAAGCATAAATTTGAAAGGAAATCTTTGCATAGGGGGTAGACTATGATAACGTATGATAGAAATACTAATTATTGGAATGATGTTTTTAGGAAGAAACATGGAAATCAAATTATTTCAAAGAGTATTGGACATGATGACTTAGACTATGCATTGGACTGGCTTTGTAAAGGCTCAAATTCAATACTGGATTTTGGATGTGGAAATGGAGTTTGGCTAATTAAATGTTTTTTAAGGGGAACAAAAACCCATTTTGGAATAGATTCTTCTTGTGAGGGTATTCGAGTTGCTAAAGAAATTCAGAAAAAGACAGGTGAAGGAAATTTTATATTTACCGTAGGGGGAATTGAGGCATTGGAATCCATTTCAGATGATTCTATTGACGGTGTACTGCTTTCCAATATAATTGACAATTTAATTCCATTAGATACACTTAAGGTATTATCCGAGATAAAGCGGGTTCTCAAAAAGAATGGGAAGATATTAATTAAACTCAATCCTTTTGTTACAGATGAGCAGATTGAAGATTGGAATATTAAAGTGATAGAAGATAATTTTTTAGACGATGGATTGTTTTTATGGAATCAAACCACAGAGGAATGGGAAAAGCTATTTTCTAGTTATTTTACCATTGTAAGTTATAAAGATATTTATTATCTTGAGTATGAACAGTATAATAGATTATTCCTGCTTTGTAATGACAGAAAATAGTCTTTTTCTCTATAATATAGCTTGAAACAAAATATATGAAAAGAATCAATGATAAAAGTTAAGGGGTTATCGGGAAATAGCAAATTTTAACCTCGATGATGATGTACTGGATTTATTTTTTAGATTAATGGCATTATATATAGTAAAAATAATTATTTAAGTACAAAAAGTTAATTGAATATTGAACTTACTTAGGTTAAATGATAAACTATGGACAAGGTAATTGGGAAAAGCAGGGTGTGGTTGCCACCTCATTTCGGATGAAAGGAGGTGGTGCGGTATGAATACATATGAAACTATATCGCTAATGATTATGTTTTCTATGTTAGTAATATCGCTAATCTCCTTGATTATTGTTGTAATTAAGGAAATAACCAGAAATAAAAGATAACCACCCTGCTAACATCAGAGTGGTTAAAATGTTTTAAACTGCTTTGGTGGCAATCGCATTTATGCGAATCCGATTACCTTTAATCATATTATACCACAACATAATTAAAACTAAACTTAAATTTTCAAGATATCCTAGTAATTTAAAGGAAACAATCACATAAAGGCATATATTACAACGAAACAATACGGAAACTATAAAAAATAAGAAGGTAATATGAAGGGATCTATTTTCAGGATAAAAATTTTATTATTATAATTATAAAAATGGTTATTGTAGAAATATTATGCTAATAGGAGGACTGGATGATGAACTATAGAAAGATTGAAATTAATAATAGTAATATTGATGAGGAATTAAATGTACTTTTAAATCAAATAGCAAAATGGCATAATTTAACGCCAAAAATATGGAGATCAGATTATAAAGTATCAATAGCAGATATAGAAGAAACAGTGCAAAAAATCCTAAATACAAAAAATGAAGATTTATTTCTTACTATTGCAGAAGATGAGGAAGGGAATATACAGGGTTTCATATGGGCATGTAAACAAGATAAGTCTCAAGATATGGTCATGATTATATCTTTGTATGTTGCGGAAAATCATAGGGGGTATGGTATAGCTACAAAATTAAAAATATTATTAGAAGAATGGTGTAAACATGATGGAATTAAGGCAATACAAACAACAGTACACTATAAGAATATTGATATGTTGGCATTAAACAAGAAACTTGGATATGTTCCAGGAATGATAAATATGACTAAAACTTTAGGATAAGTTAAAGTAATTCGTAGATTTTAGCTATAATTTTGCGATTAGACTATGAATGACGATGGGATACTTTGTTTATGAAGGAGGACAAAATTTTGATGGAATCTTTTAATGAAATACCTGACTCTAATAATTGGAAGATAATAAAACTAATTCATAAGGGATGGTCAAATGATAAAAAGTACTATATTAAGACTGCAGAAGAAAAAGAACTGTTACTTAGAATATCAGATATAACCCAGTATGAAAAGAAGAAGAAAGAATTTGAAAACTTAAAATTACTTACTAGCACAGACATCTTAGTATCTCGCCCTATTGATTTTGGGATTTGCAATGGCGGTAAGTCAGTTTATTCTTTGCTTACTTGGGTTAATGGGGAAGATGCTCAAATTATTCTTCCACAACTTGATATTGAGGAACAGTATTATCTAGGTGTTAAAGCTGGAATATATCTCAAACAAATACATGGAATCCCTGCCCCAAAAGATTTACCTAACTGGTCAGAAAGATTTAATCGCAAAATTGACATTAAAATAGATAAATGTAAAGACTGTCCTATTAAATTTAAAGGTGCTAAGAGAATGATAGAATATATTGAAGATAATCGTTTTCTTTTAGAAGATCGGCTTCAATGTTTCCAGCATGGAGATTATCATGTTGGAAATATGATAATAACACCAGAAAAGAAATTAGGAATAATTGATTTTAATAGAATGGATTATGGGGATCCATGGGAAGAATTTAATCGAATTACATTCTGCGTTGATACAAGTCCATTATTTGCATCAGGTTATATTAATGGATATTTTGATGATGATGTACCAGATTTATTTTTTAGATTAATGGCATTATATATTGTAACTAATCAGATTTCAGCTGTGCCTTGGGCTATACCTTTTGGAGAGAAAGAGGTAAATATAATGCTTAAACATGCAGAAAATATTATGAAATGGTATGACGATTTTAAGACATATATACCAAACTGGTATGTGACAAACTATGTTTAATAGATTGAACAAATTTCTTTTTAATGAGGGGGGACATATAGGATATTCTATTAGACCCACTGAAAGGGAAAAAGGCTATGGTACCTTAATTTTAAATTTAGGCCTAGAAAAATGTAGGGAGTTAAATCTAAAAAAAATCTTGCTTACTTGCGATAAAACAAATATTGCATCTGGCAAAGTCATTCAGAACAATGGTGGAATGTTAGAAAATGAGTTATATAGTGAGGCTTTTTCTGAAATGATTCAAAGATATTGGATTGAATTATAAAATATGTAATTGTGGCACCTTAATAATAGGATGAATATATGTAGATTTATATGCCTAAATAAATGCAAAATATTAATGTAAAGGAGACAATTATAAGTGGATTGGAATACGATTGATTTACCAGTTAGGAATATATATGGGAAATTAAATATTGATTTTACACCTATTTTTAAGGACAATGTTAAATTGTTTAAAAAGATGGGATATAAAAGAATTCTAGATATAGGAAGTGGATATGGCAAACATAGTATCTATCTTTCTAAAAATGATTTTAATGTAACTTCAATAGATATTAATATACAAGCAATTGAGTGGTTAAGGGAATACATAGATAAAAAAGGTATAAGCAATATTAATTTAATACAGGCAGATATAAATCATCTCCCATTTGAAGATAATATTTTTGATGCAATTATTTGCTCATCTGTAATTCATCATCAGAATTTGGAGGGAATCAAAAATAGTATTTCTGAAATTTATAGGGTATTAAAAAAAGATGGGTGCATTTTAGTTGATTTTATGTCATTGAATGATGATTCTTTTGGACTAGGGGAAGAAGTAGAAAAAAATACATTTATAGGTTCAAGAGAAGGGGAGGAAGATATTCCCCATTATTATACCGATATTCACGAATTAAAAGAACTATTTAAAGATTTTAGAGATGTTAAAATTTTTAAAAACGAATATCATATCATCATTGATTCAAAAAATAAAATTAAAAGTAGAATGCTTGATACTATAGCATATAAGTAAATTTATGACCAATAAAGATTATTCATATAATGGAGGTTGGCTTGAAATAGAAAATAAATACTTGGTAAGCAACTTTACCAAGTATTTTACTTAACTAGGGTTAAATGTATCCTTGCCAGAAAGTTGTTTTTCTGCTCTTGTCACTAAATCTCTAATCATAACTCCATCAGATACTTCAGCATTAGTTAAGTTAGCATCTAATTCATTAGCTATCTCTAATTTCAATTCTTCCAGGGCTTCTTTAGCGTTTTGATTGAATTGTTTATTAGTCAAAATAATCACCTCTAAAAAGTATTTGAACTTATCTTATCTATTGTATACATAATTAATACATGGTAAATTATTGATGTACATGTAATTTTAATTCTCCCACCCTACTTACCTCAATTAATTACACCGAATAGGATAATTAAAAATAAGTGTTCTATAATGATAAATAGAATATGATAATGTAACTGTAATATTTCATCATTAAATATCCTAATGTTTGCTAGTATAATTGGGCATAATAATAGTATATTTAATGAATGGAAGTGATTATATGAATAGATTAGCTAAAGAAAAATCTCCCTATTTACTTCAACATGCCGAAAACCCTGTAGATTGGTATCCTTGGGGAGAGGAAGCATTAGAAAAGGCTAAGGCTGAAAACAAGCCCATATTTTTATCTATAGGATATTCCACATGTAGATGGTGTCACAACATGAATAGAGAATCTTTCCAAGATGAAGAGGTAGCAGAAATATTGAATAAGTATTATGTATCTATAAAAGTAGATAGGGAAGAAAGACCTGATATTGATAAAGTCTATATAACTTTTGCTGAAGCCATGCAAGGATCTGCTGGCTGGCCCCTTAATCTAATACTCACTCCCTATAAGAAACCTTTTCTCGCTAGTACCTATTTTCCTAAGAGGACTAAAAATAGGATGATGGGGTTAATAGACTTACTAGATAAAGTGAGAAAGGCTTGGGATGAGGATAAAGAAAATATAATTAATGAAAGTAATTATATTTTAGAGGAAGTGGATTCTAGATATAACTCTTATCTAAAAGGAAATTTACAAAGGGATATATTGATTAAAACTAAGGAAGACTTGGAAGACAGCTTTGATGATGTTAATGGAGGTTTTTCATATAGACCAAAATTTCCATTGCCTCAAAATATATTGTTTTTATTAGAATATGGGTATAAAAAAGATGATGATAAGGCTTTAGCTATGGCAAAGTATACTTTGAAGAGTATGTATAAGGGAGGAATTTTTGACCATATAGGTTTTGGATTTTATAGATATGCTGTGGATGAAAAATGGTTGGTACCTCATTTTGAAAAGATGTTATATGATAATGCACTACTAAGTATTGCCTATACTAAAGTTTATGAAATAACAAAAGAACCTTTTTATAAGGAAATTGCTGAAAAAATATTTGAATTTTTATTGAGGGATATGTTTTCTGAGGAAGAAGGCTTTTATGCTGCATTAGATGCTGAAACAGAAGGAGAAGAAGGCAAGTTCTATATATTTGAATATGATGAAATAATTAACTTACTAGGGGAAGAATACGGAAATTTTTATTGTAACCATTATGATATAATTAAAGAAGGAAACTTTGAGGGAAAGAATATACCAAACCTAATAGGTAAAGATTTAAATTCTATAGATAAAAATAAGCTAGATAATATGAGAGATATGCTGCTTTCCTATAGGGATAAAAGGACTAAACCCCACAGGGATGAAAAAATACTTACCTCTTGGAATGGGCTAATAATTGGTGCTTTAGCCTATAGCGGAAAGGTATTAGATAATAAAATATATATTGATAAAGCTAAAAAAACAGCAGATTTTATCATAACCAATTGTATAGATAAAGATGGTAAATTATTATCTACCTATATTAATGAAGAAGCCTATAATTTTGGATTTCTAGAAGACTATGCTTTCCTTATATATGGATTATTAGAGCTTTATGAAACTATTAAGGATCAAGTTTATTTAGAAATAGGCAATAAACTTATGAAAGATATGCTTGATTTATTTTGGGACCATAAAGATGGTGGATTGTTTTATTATAGTAATATTTCAGAAGAACTAATATTTAGGCCAAAAGATATTTATGATGGGGCTATACCTTCTGGAAATTCCATTGCAGCATTAGACATGATAAAATTATATAGTATTACAAAGGATGACAAAATCCATGAAAAATATAAGGAGCTATTATATGCCTTTGGAGGTAATATAAATAGAAATCCAAGTTCCTATATTTATAGTATTTTAGCATTGCCTGACTTAAGCTTATAAAACATAATATTTAAATAAAAATAGTTTACTTTTAATATATATTGTGTATAATGTAAATAATAGATTAATATGAAATACGTTGACCAAGAGTAGTAAATATAGTAAAGGTCTAAAGCGAACCAGGGTTGGTGAGAGCCTGATGATACTATTATATTGAATGGACTTGGAAGTTAATATCTGAAATTTAGTAGGATATTAGGGTTAATCATCCTTAATAGATTAAAGTGGGCTTAAAGCTAATTTGAGTGGTACCACGGAAGCAACCCTTTCGTCTCTTATATTGAGATGGAAGGGATTTTTTTATAGGAGGTATTAAAAATGGAAAGAAAAGTTGTATTTAGTGGCGTTCAACCATCAGGAGGACTAACTATAGGAAACTATGTAGGAGCTATAAAGAATTGGGTTGATTTACAAGAAGAATATGATTGCTATTATTGTATAGTTGACTTACATGCTATTACAGTACCTCAAGTACCAAAGGATTTAAGACAAAATACGTTAAAAGTTTTAGCTATATATTTAGCTTGTGGAATGGATCCAGAAAAATCAACAATGTTTATCCAATCCCATGTTAGTGCTCATGCTGAATTAACTTGGGTATTGGATTCTATATCATATATGGGACAGTTAAGTAGAATGACCCAGTTTAAAGAAAAATCAAAGAAAAGTGAAGAAAACCTAAATGCAGCCCTATTTACTTATCCTGTGCTTATGGCTTCAGATATTTTATTATACCAAACGGATTTGGTGCCTGTAGGGGAAGATCAGAAACAGCATTTAGAATTAGCTAGGGATTTGGCAGAAAGATTTAACAATAGGTATAGTGAAACTTTCAAGGTGCCAGAGCCTTTTATACCAAAACATGGTTCAAAGATAATGAGCCTTCAAAATCCAGAAAGCAAAATGTCTAAATCAGATTCAGATGAAAATGCCTATGTTTTAATTTTGGATAAACCTGATGCCATAAGAAGAAAGATAAAGAGGGCAGTAACAGACTCTATAGGAGAGGTAAAATATAATGATGAACAATTAGGTATTAAAAATTTGATGAATATATATAGTGTATTCTCTGGGGACTCTATAGAAACCATTGAAGATAATTACCAAGGAGTTGGATATGGTAAGTTTAAAGAGGATTTAGCTGAAATAGTGATAGAAGGATTAACACCAATACAAGAAAAGTATGATGATTTGATAAAGGACAAGGACTATTTAGAAAAGATATATAAAGAAGGATCGGAAAAAGCTAATTATAAAGCCATGAAGACATTACGAAAAGTATATAAAAAAGTAGGCTTTATACAATTATAGGGACGACCTTTGGTCGCCCGTATTTTTTTGAAAAAGCTCAATAAAAATTCATCAAATTGTAACATTTTATAGATGAAAATATGTTATATTTGTTCATATAACATTTATTAAAAGGAGAAAGTTTATGGACAAAATTAGGTATTTTTTTAGAGGCACTCCAGACGGATATGTTTTTCCAGTTGGAAGTGTGGAGCATTGGCTTATAATAGCTATTATTTTACTAGGAATTGAGCTGATTACAAGACATAGGTATAAATTGAGAGACCCCAAATATACAAAAGAGTTTAAAATTGCAATGATAATCATGCTATCATTGCAGCAAATAGTTTTATATTTATGGTACGGGTTTTCGGGGTATTTTTCTATACAAGAGAGTTTGCCTTTATATAATTGTAGGGTGGCTATTATACTTACTATTTTTGCTTTTATTACTAATAAAGATTTTTTTAAGAATATTTGCTGCTATTGGGGAATTGTCGGTGCAATTTTAGCTCTTGCTTTCCCAGTTGTGGATCCATTTCAGTTTCCCCATTATACAATGGTATCTTTTTTTGGGGGACATATTCTAATGTTATGGTCTGCAATTTACTTTTTAGTAGTTGAAAAGCACTATATAAATAAAAGAAGTCTAGTATCCATATTGCTCTTTACAAATATTTATCATGTTCTAATCTATGTTTTTGATAAAATTACAAACTCTAATTATTGTTATTTAGTGAATCCACCATTTTCTATTGGATTTATAGATAGATTATCTCAGTTTTTTTATACCGCTACTGCAATTAATGTGTTCAATGTAACCATTTTCTTATTTTATTATGTATGTAAAGTTATTTATAACCACTATTCAGAAAAAGGGAAAATAGAAAGTTTAATTTAGAATAGAAAAATTAGATGAATCAAAGGAATATTTCTTTGATTTATAAATCCATATTGACATAAACAACAATATGGCATATATTAATACATAGATAGACGATGTATAGAATATCTATGTATTGGAGGTGGAAAAGTGAAAATTAGTAAAGAATTATTAAAAGGCAGTACGGCTATATTGGTACTAAGCCTTTTAGAAGAAAAGTCCATGTATGGTTATGAGATAATAAAGAAAATAGATAAAAAATCTAATGGAATATTTGAGTTTAAGGAAGGAACCCTATATCCACTACTTCATAGTTTGGAATTCGATGGGTATTTAGAATCCTACTGGGACAAAGGGGAAGGCAATCGTAAAAGAAAATACTATTCTATTACGCCTAAAGGTAAAAAGCATATAAAAGAAAAAAAGGAAGAATGGACTGTATTTTCAAAAACGGTGAATAAGGTTATAGGGGGTGAATATATATGGATTGGATGAAAAATGAAAAAATAGAAGTTTATATGGAACTTGTATGCAGTCAAATAAAATTTAAAGATATTCATGAAAATATTAAAGAAGAACTGGTAGATCACATAAATAATATTGTAGAGGAAAATATGGAAAAAGGGATTTCTCTAGAAGAATCAATAGATAAGGCAATAAAACAAATGGGGGATCCCTACATATTAGGCAAAGAATTAAATAAGGTTCATAAACCAAAGCCTGAATGGAGTATATTGGCTTTAACTTTAGTTTTTACTTTGATAGGTATTGTAGCCCTTTATGTAATGAGCCTTCAAGGGTTATGGACTGACTGGAGAATTAAGGGAATGATAAAAAATTCATCTATAATGTTTGTATCTGGTATAGCTATAATAGCTGGATTATATTTTTTTGACTATAGAAGGTTCAAACCTTTTTCAAAATATCTTTATATAGGGATTAGCTTGTTAGCTATATTTACAGGAGGCTTCTATAGAATATTTAATATAGATACTACAGAATTAGTTTTTAAAGTAAATAGAAATTTAGCCTATATTGCTCCATTTTTATATGCCATAGCTTTATCTGGAATATTTTCTGAAGATAGATGGCAAAAGAATAAAATTTTTTCAAATTTGATAATTTTATTTTTACCTATGATTATATTTTTGCGGTTGTCAACGATGACTCCTGTGATTATGTATTTTACTATGGTATTGGTTTTAATATTTATATCCAAAGGAAGTGTGAAGTATATATTTGGAAGTATAGGAGCTAGCACTGTAGTAGCATCTTTTTCAATAATAAATCAGCCTTATAAAATTGAAAGACTAAAAGCTATGCTAAATCCTTTTCGAGATTCAGGCTATATGAATGTTCAATTAAGAAAGCTAATATCTTCAGCAGGCCTTTTAGGGAATAGGATCAATATGGATAAGACTGAAATGCCAATATTGGAGTCACCAGTAATGCATACAGATTATATATTTTCATATATCATTTATGCATTTGGATGGTTAATGGGTATATTCATAATAGTATTATCTATTGTGTTTTTTGTAAGATTGATTAAAACTGTGAAGAGCATTGAAGATAGTTATGGAAGATTATTAGTGTCCACTTTTAGTTCTTTATTCATCTTTCAATTTGTGTATAATATTTTAATGGTTCTAGGTTTAGTGCCAGTAGCAGGTATATCTATGCCATTTATAAGCTATGGAACGGTTTTAAATATGGTGAATATGATAATGATAGGGATAATTTCTAGTGTATATAGAAGAAAGGATTTAGTAGGAGAATAATGTTTAAAGCCCTCTTAAATAATAAGAGGGCTTTAATTATCATAAGTTAATTTTTAAAATACTCTTCTTCCAGATGAAAAGTGGTTATTATAATAGCCAGAGCTAAGGTTTGATATCATAACTCCTCCACCAGCAGAGCTAGAGTGTATAAAATTGCCATTTCCTACATATATTCCTGCATGGCTTGGCCCAGATTTGTATGTATTGCTAAATATGACTAAATCTCCAGCTTGTAAATTTTCTTTACTTACTTCGCTTCCTGCTGTTGCTTGTTCAGAAGAAGAACGAGGTATATTTATACTATGTTGTTTATATATATATTGGGTGAAACCTGAACAGTCAAAGGCACTTGAACTGGAACTGCCATATGAATAGGGAGTACCAATATATTTTTTAGCGGTAGATACAATTGTCTCTCCTAAAGAGCTATTTCTTGAGCCACCTCTACTGGATGATGGTTTAACTCTTCTCTTATTGCCATTTAAAGCATCATTTATAGCTTCGATAGTTTCTTTCCCAGCTATGCCATCTACCTTAAGACCATATAAATTTTGAAAATCCATAAGGGCTTGTCTAGTTTCAGAACCAAAATAATTAGTACAATTATCTATATTTAATAAACCTAAGATTTTAAGCCTTTCTTGTAAGGCTTGTACATCTTCTCCGCTGATATCTTCCTTAAGTACACGATTATATGCTAAGGGTTCTAATTCTAAAATACTTTGCAAAGCTTTAAATGAATCAGTACCAAAAATACCATCTGCATTTAATCCTAATGAACTTTGGAAATCCATTACAGCATTAACTGTTTGATCTCCATAATATGTAGTAGTTTCTTTAAGGTCTAAGTAGTTTAAATTCACTAAATGTTGTTGGAGCACTTTTATATCTTCATGATCCATTCCTTCCTTCAATGTTTGATCTCCTAATTTAGCTTGTACAAATATCGGGTTAATAGATAAAACTCCAACTATAGTAAAAGTTATAACAGTATTTTTCAAATTTTTCATCTTTAGCATGTTAATAGCATCTCCTTTTTCCTTTTTTAAATCTATATATTATAAGTATATAATATATAGGATAATAAATAAAGAGGAAAATGTAACTATTTTGTAACTTCTTATAAATCAAACAAAAAGACCCATTCCTAATATTTGAGGGCAGTCGCATATGGCTGCCCTTGTTTCTTCAGATTATTTCTTAATATTCTTCATAGCTTTTTCTGCAAAATTGGTGTTCACTATCTTGTCATAGTCAGCTCTTTTATCTAATTCTCCTGCTAATTCCATTATATCCATCATATGATTTAAACCGTCTTCAGTTAATATTAAATCTGGTTTCCAGGTATCTTGTTCTTTGTATCTATTAATTAAAGCTACCAGTACTTCATCATCTGTATCCGGGAATTGTGGTTTTACTGCTTTTGCAATTTCCTCTGTAGAATGATTTTGTACCCAAATCATTCCTTTATAGATTGCATTGGTAAAACCTTGGACTAAGCTAGGGCTTTTTTCCATTATACTTTTAGTAGTTGAATAGCAAGTATAAGGTATATATCCTCCTTCTTTACCAATGGATGCAACTACATATCCTTTTCCTTCTTTTTCTAATGTAGCAGCTACAGGCTCAAACAATGCTACATAATCACCTTCTCCACCAACAAAAGCCCCGGCCATAACATCGAATTGAATATCAGTTCTTACATTTACATCAACACCTGGCGTGAGACCATGTTTTTTAATTACGTATTCTAAAGTCATTTCAGGCATTCCACCTTTTCTACCACCTAGGACTTCTTTTCCTTTTAATTTATCAAATGTAAAGTCTGGCTCTGGTTCTCTCGCTACAAGAAAAGAGCCATCTTTTTGAGTTAATTGAGCAAAGTTTATGGCATAATCTTCTCTACCTTGATTATAGACATATACTGAAGCTTCAGGTCCCATAAACGCAATATCTGCTTCGCCGCTTAGCAGAGCTGTCATACATTTGTCTGCCCCTTTACCATTGATAAGTTCAACTTTTAGACCTTCTTCTTCAAAGAATCCTTGAGTCATTGCCACGTATTGAGGAGTATAAAAAAGAGAGTGAGTAACTTCTATAAGTCTAACTTTCTTAAGCTCATCTTTTTTGCAACCGGTTAAACTAACACTAAGGAATAATGCTAGTATTAATGTCAGTGAAATTAATTTAAAAACCTTTGACATCTTATCCCTCCTATAATAATATAAGAATAACGAGCATCGTTTATAGTCATAATATTCACATTGAAATATTTGGTTACAAGATAAATTAATAGATTATAAAAGAGGAGTTAAAATATGAATATACCTAATATACTTACTGTAATTAGAATAATACTAGTGCCTATATACCTATATCTTTTCTATACAATAGGTGAAAACAATGTTCTTTATGCTGGCATAGTATTTATAATAGCTGGAATATCTGATGTTTTAGATGGATATATAGCAAGAAAATATGATTTAACCTCTGATATAGGAGCAGCTTTAGATCCCCTTGCAGATAAGTTGATGGCTTTTGCCGTACTTATTAGCTTTACAACAGCCAAGTTAATTCCTTCATGGGTTTTAAAGATTATTGGATTAAAAGAGATAATAATGATTACAGGAGGTTTTATATTATATTTATTTAAGGGAAATCAGGTTTTACCAGCAGATAAGTTTGGCAAGATAGCTACAGTATCCTTTTATATTGCCATATTATCGGTAGTTTTTAAAGTTCCCTATATTATTGTAAAAACATTATTTATAATAACAGTGTCATTAAATATAATAGCTTTTATAAATTATTTTATAATTTATTTATCTATGAGTAAGGAAAGTTCTAATTGACAAATATATAGTTTCTATATATAATAATTACTAACAATTTTATATTCTGCGATGAAGAAGAGGAGTAGGTAAATATCCTATATAGAGAAAAAAGTCCAAAGGCTGAAAGACTTTTTAGAAAATATTTACTGAAGGTAGCTTCTGAGTATTTAAGCTGAAAATAGAAGTAGGCTTGAACGGGATAACCGTTATGAATTTTAAGAGCCATAGTTTGATTTCTATGGAATTAAGGTGGTACCGCGAATATACCCTTCGTCCTTTATAGAGGATGAAGGGTTTTTTAATTTCATTTTGAATTGAAAAATAGGGAGGAATGAAAATGATTGAAAATTTACCTAAAACCTATAATCCAAAAGATTTTGAAGACAGATTATATAAGTTTTGGAATGAAAATGGATACTTTAAAGCTAAAGTAGATAAAAACAAAAAGCCTTATACTATTATGATGCCACCACCAAATGTTACAGGAAATCTTCATATGGGGCATGCACTGTATACTCTTCAAGATATACTAATCAGATGGAAGAGGATGGAAGGTTATGAAGCTTTATGGCTGCCTGGAACGGACCATGCTAGTATTTCTACAGAAGCTAAAGTAGTAGAGAAGATTACCTCCGAAGGAAAAACTAAGGAAGAACTAGGACGAGAAGGCTTTTTAGAAGAAGCTTGGAAATGGACTAGAGAACATGGTGGAAATATAAATAATCAATTAAAAAAACTTGGGGCATCTTGTGATTGGACTAGGGAAAGATTTACCTTAGATGAAGGTCTAAGTAATGCAGTAAAAGAAGTTTTTATTAGACTATATGAAAAAGGGCTAATTTATAGAGGAGATAGGATTATAAACTGGTGTCCAAAATGCAGAACTGCTATATCAGATGCAGAAGTTGAACACGAGGATACTTTAGGGCATCTTTGGTATATAAGATATCATATAAAGGATGAAAAAGGATATATAACCATAGCAACAACAAGACCAGAAACGATTTTAGGAGATTTGGCTATCGCAGTTAACCCAAAGGATGATAGATATAAGGATTTAGTAGGTAAGATTGCTATATTGCCATTAGTTAATAGGGAGATACCTATTGTTGCAGATGAATATGTAGAAATGGAATTTGGTACTGGTGCAGTAAAGATAACCCCTTCCCACGATCCAAATGACTTTGAGGTAGGAGAAAGACATGGATTAGGTCAATGTATCATAATGAATGAAGATGGGACTATAAATGAAAATGGCGGCAAATACAATGGACTAGATAGATATGAAGCAAGGAAAAGAATAGTTGAAGACTTAGATGAGAAGGGCTTTTTAGTTGAAATTAAGGACCATAGCAATAGTGTAGGACATTGCGAAAGATGTAAAACCGTTGTTGAACCATTAATATCAAAACAATGGTTTGTTAAGATGGAGCCTTTAGCAGGGCCAGCATTGAAGGCTTATAACGATGGAAAATTAAATTTCATACCAGATAGATTTGGAAAAATCTATACCCAATGGCTTGAAAACATTAGGGATTGGTGTATTTCAAGACAGCTATGGTGGGGACATAGATTACCTGTTTACTATTGCAGGGATTGTAATGAAATAATGGTTTCAAGGGAAAAACCAGAAAAATGTATTAAATGTAATAGCTCAAATATCTACCAAGATCCAGACACCCTAGATACTTGGTTTTCATCGGCACTATGGCCTTTCTCAACTTTAGGATGGCCAGAGGAAACAGAGGATTTTAAATACTTCTTCCCAACTGATGTATTGGTTACAGGTTATGATATAATTTTTTTCTGGGTAATTAGGATGGTGTTTTCTAGTATTGAACAAACAGGTGAAATACCTTTCAAAGATGTGTTCTTAACAGGACTTGTTAGGGATGCAGAAGGTAGAAAAATGAGTAAATCATTGGGAAATGGTATTGATCCATTAGATGTAATAGATGAATATGGGGCAGATGCATTAAGGTTTACTCTTGTTACAGGTAATACACCAGGAAACGATATGAGATTTTATATGGAAAGGGTTGAATCTAATCGAAATTTTGCAAATAAAATCTGGAATGCTACTAGATTTGTATTGATGAATCTAGATGAAGAAATAGTAAATAAAGAGATAGACCTAAACGCTTTAGAGGAAGAGGACAAATGGATATTGTCGAGGGCAAATACAACTATTAAAGAGATTACAGAAAACCTAGAAAAATATGAAATAGGAATTTCAGCTCAAAAGATATATGATTTTATATGGGATGAATACTGTGACTGGTATATTGAAATGGTTAAACCTAGATTATATGGGGAAGATAAGAAAAGCAAAGAAACAGCACAAATAGTTTTACTAAATGTATTAGAAAATATATTAAAACTACTACATCCATTTATGCCTTTTATTACTGAAGAAATATGGCAGCATTTACCCAATAGGGAAAACCCATTAATAGTAAGCAGCTGGCCAATATATAATAAGGAATACTTCGATAAAGAGGCAGAAAAACGTATGGCCTTTATAATGGAGGCTATTAAGGGCATAAGAAATGCAAGACAAGAGATGAATATAGCACCTTCTAGAAAGGCTAGAACTATATTTGTAACTAAGGATGAAAATGTAGCAGATATGTTAAACTATGGAGAAAGATATTTTATAAACTTAGCTAGTGCAGAGGATATTGAGATTGTAGGGGATAAATCTACTTTAGGAGAGGACAATATATCTGTTGTATTAGATAAATGTGAAATATTTATTCCATTAATGGATTTAATAGATTTTGATAAAGAAATCGAAAGGCTAGAAAAGGAAAAAGGAAAATTAGAAGATGAGTTAAAAAGAGTAAGGGGCAAACTATCAAATGAAGGATTTGTAAAGAAGGCTCCTGAAAAGGTTGTAGAGGCTGAAAGGGAAAAGCAAAAGAAATACGAAGATATGATGGAGAAGGTATTTGAAAGGCTTGAACATTTAAAATCAGTTAAATAGATAGAAGGGTGGATATTTTTCCACTCTTTTCTACTTTATTGTTGTTTATTCTCCAAAAATGATTTAAAATTGTTATGAAAGTATAAGGAAAGTCGAGGAGATAAAATGGATTATATTGAAGCTGTAAATTATATAAATGATAAAAATAAATTTGGGTCAAAATTGGGATTGGATGTAATAGGAAAACTATTAGAATTACTTGGGAATCCTCATTTAGATATGAATTATATCCATATAGCAGGAACCAATGGGAAAGGCTCTACTTCTGCATATATAGCCACTGCATTAAAGGAAGCAGGCTATAAAGTAGGATTATTTACTTCTCCATTCTTAGAAAGATTTAATGAAAGAATATCCATCAATGGGAATGATATTCCTAATGAAAGACTAGGGGAGATAACAGGAAAAGTTAAGGATAAAATTCAGATTATGTTAAAAGAAGGGTATGAACATCCTACAACTTTTGAGATAGTAACTGCTATTGCTTTTGTATATTTTAAAGAGGAAAATGTAGATTATACAGTATTAGAAGTTGGTTTAGGTGGAAGATCTGATTCTACAAATATTATAAAAAGTTCTTGTATTTCAGTGATAACTACTATTGATTATGATCATACTGATGTGCTAGGTGATACATTAGGTAAAATAGCATATGAAAAAGCTGGAATAATAAAAGAAAATGGCCTTGTTGTTTCTTATCCTCAACAAGAAGAAGCCCTTGAAGTTTTAAAACAAGTATCAAGGGATATGCAGGCAGAACTTATTGTATGCCCTATGGAATATGTTGAAATTGAAGATATAAATGAGTTTGGTGGATTATTTAATTTTAAGTACAATGGTGAAACATTTAACCATCTTAAAATTGGTCTTTTAGGAGAATATCAAATCTATAATGCAGTATTAGCATTAACTACATTGCTAACACTTAGAGAAAGGGGATTAGTAAATATAACTGATGAACAATTAAGAAATGGACTTCAAAAAACTAAATGGAAAGGTAGACTTGAAGTATTAAGAAGGAATCCTACATTTTTAATTGATGGAGCTCATAATCTTCAAGGGATAAAAACGCTAAAGGAAAGCTTGAAGATGTTTAAATATAACAAACTAATACTTGGAATCGGAATCCTCAAGGATAAAGATGTAGAACATATGGTAGAAACATTAGCTCCTTTAGCAGATGAAATTGTAATTACAGAAGTAAATATGCCTAGAAAAAAAGAAGCAGAGTCTTTAGAAAAAATAGTTAAAAAATATAATGATAAAACTTATGTTGAAAAAGATATCAAAAAAGCCATAGATAAAGCCTACGAACTAGCAAGTGAGGAAGATTTAATAGTATTTGGAGGTTCTTTATATTTGATAGGCGATGTGAGAAAGATTATATTAAATTAAATAATAATTAGTTATAAGTAACCCTTTTATGGAATAAACATATAAATATATTCTATAGGAGGGTTTTTTATGAACAAAATAAAACTGAATCCTTATATCAATTTAACAAATGATCAGTTGTTAGACTTTACTATAGAAGAAATGAATAAGTTAAAGGTTTTATCTTTAATTGGAAATATTGATGAATACGAAAGGGGAATATCTATAGTCAACCAATTAATAATTGAAGTTAAAAGAAGAAATCTTTCAATTAAAAAGCCACTATTAGCAAAGCGAATTTTTAATAAATAATGAAGCAATAAAATCTTATCACCTCCGACCACTGTAATGCATAGATTGATTTATATATAGTGGATGGAGGTGAAGCCTTGGTGTTAAATGGGAAAATATTAGTTGCTAATACTGGAGATGATACATTGACCTGTATAGACCTTAAAAATAAACGGGCAGTAGAAACCATTGATTTAAAAAAGTTAATTAAAAATAACAATGTAAAAAGTTTTACTTTAGATAGTTTATTTATTGGCCCTTATGAGATGGTATCTAATGGTAGAGGTTTAATATACTGCACAAATGCATATGATAATTCTGTTTTCAAGATAGATATTGAAAATAAAAAAATTATTGATGTGATTTCTGTAGGCAGTTTCCCTACTTGTATAAGATATTTTAAGCATCACCTTTATATAACTAATAGTGATTCGAATTCTATCTCTATAATAGATGAAGAAAGTTTTTCTTTAGTTGAGAATATACCTGTAGGGGAGAAACCTACAGATATAGAAATAGATGAGAATGAAATGAAAATTTATGTAGCAAATAGTAATGGATACAGTATAAACATCATAGATTTAATGGGAAAAGAGAACAGGATTATTAAATTGAAGGATAATCCAGTGAAAACCATAATAGAAGATGGAACTATGTATATATTATTTAGCGTAAATAATAGTACAATTGGTAATAGCAATATTTCAGTTATGGATCTACAAAACTATGAAAAACATGAAATTTTTAATCTTCAAGGAATATTTAATTCTATGTTGAAGATAAATGGCGGTGAACTTGTGTTTTTAACAAATATTGATAATGGCTGTCTTTATAGGATAGATATAAAAAAAGGGAATTTATTAAGCAAAACCTATTTAACAGGGATGCCTAATAAATTGGAATGGGATGGAGATAATGTAATTTACATTTCTAATATATCAACTAATACGCTAAGCATATTTGATATACATGAAAATAGAATAACAAACAATATTAAAATAGGCCGTGAACCTAATGGAATTCTAATCCTCAATTGAAGTTATTTTATCATCGGCTAGCATATTTAGCAGGTTTTTATAAATATATTCTGTATTGTTTTTCCATGTATCACAGATTATTTCAGCTTGTTTTATTGTTGCTACATTTAGATATAAACTAAATAACTTCTCTGTATTTTCTATTAGCTTTAAATTAACTATATATTCGTTAGGACTTTTTTGAAAATATTCGCCAATAACTTGGGTTGCTTTCTTTTCATTTTCCTTTATTTGAATAAATTTATCGGATATATCTTTTTTTATATTGGCTGAAATTCTATCTTCAAAGTAAGATAGGGTTATTTTACCCTTATTTAATAACATATAGACTTTTTTACCTTCTTCATCTATGTATTCAATAAAATTAGATTCCATAAGTTCGGATAAATATTGCTGTATTAGGAAATAATTCATATAGTTTTTTTCTAATACAAATTCAGTGATTTCTCCATTGGTTAAATGATTTTCAGACTTATCCATAATATATAATAATAGTAATTTGTTTTGAGCTAGTTCTTCAGTATTTTCAATAAACATATTTGACACCTCTTTGAAAATATTATACGTTTATTAAATTATATCATATTAAAGAGGTAAGTGGAATTCCACTTACCTCTTTTCAAAACTACTTATTTGCCATTTGTCTTTGAGCATCCTCTACTAATCTTTTTACCATATATCCGCCAATATATCCATTAGCTCTAGATGGTAAATTACCTTTATCTATACTATCATAATTAGCTAATCCTAACTCACTAGCAATTTCTAATTTTAATTGATCTAAAGCCTTTCTTGCTTCTGGAACTACTATTCTGTTATTGTTAGCCATTTTTTAGCCTCCTTTACAACAATGAGTTTTAATTGTTGTACTAATATAATAACCTTTTTTAAAAAAAATATTCTTACAAAATTATAGAAAATGTATATAAAATTTTAAATTAGTTAATAATCATAAGTTATATGAATTTAAATGTAAAGAATTACAAAGAATTGTTTATATATTTTAAGGGAAAATAATAATAATAGTATTGGCTTTATTTAAGATTTTATTATAGATTTAGGAGTTTTTGGGCATAAGTAATATAAAAATATTTTTAGAATAAGTTGTATTATAAAGAAATTCTAGGAGGGGATATATTGAAAAAGGCATATTTGAAAAACCAAATGTCACTAAGAATTATGATTGTAATATTTGTTATTATGATTTCTATTATTTATACAAGCATAAAGACGGACAGCAATATTGCAGAAGTATTTTCTTATAAAAAGGAACTTCCTATATATAGTGTAGGAACCAATGAAAAAAAATTGGCTATTAGTTTTGATGCAGCTTGGGGGGATGAATACACCTTACAAATTTTAGATATACTAGATAAATATAATGTGAAAAGTACTTTTTTCTTGGTAGGTTTTTGGGCTGATAAGTATCCAGATCATGTGAAAGAAATATATAAAAGAGGTCATGATGTGGGAAATCACTCTACTAATCATCCTTATATGACTAAGCTATCTAATGAAGAAATGGCAAAAGAATTAAATGTGACTAATGATAAGATAAAAGAGCTAATAAAGGAAAAACCTATATTATTTAGACCGCCTTTTGGGGATTATAATGATACGGTATTAAATGTTTGTAAAGATAATGGCTACTATGCTATTCAATGGGATGTAGATTCTTTAGATTGGAAAGAGTTAGGAGTCCAGCCTGTTGTAGATAGGGTAACAAGAAATGTGACAAATGGTTCTATAGTATTATTTCATAATAATGCAAAGTATATTGTAGAATATTTGCCTATTATCATAGAAAGATTGCAAAGTGAAGGATATGAAATAGTACCTATATCTCAATTGATATATAGGGATAATTATAGTATGGATAGTACGGGTAGGCAAATTCAAAATAATTAAAATCCAATAAAAGAGGGAATTATATGGCATACCAAATATTAACTTCAATAGGTATAATAAGCTCTGATGAAAATAATATTACTTATCATATAACGAAAGAGATATTTATAAAATCTGCCTATGAAGTTATATATGGCAATAAAGAAGGAACTATGAATATCTTATATTCAAAGGATAATCTGGTACTAATTATGGAGTTAAATTCTAAAACAATTAAATCTGTGTTAAATTTGGGATTATGTTTCGATGTTTTAATCCTATCTAGTTTGAAAGAGGAAGATTATAGAAATCCCTATGTAAAGAGTATGGCAGATAAAGTGAAATATATAATAATGGATATTGATGAATCCAATTCTATGCATATTTTGGAAGAAAATACGGAAGCTTTGATAATAACCTATGGGCTAAATAAAAAAGCTACCATTACGGCCTCTAGTTTTAATATTTCTAACAATATTGAATTTAACTTATGCCTGCAAAGAGAATATAATTCTATAAACGGTATAAAAATCGAGCCGATGGAAGTGCCAATTGTAATAGATTTAATTGGGAAAACAAATATCTATTATGGACTAGGGGCTATAGCCTGCGGATTGAGCTGTGGAATAGAAATTAGCCAGATACAAGAAGCTCTATCTAATATTAAAGGGGTTTATCGGCGTTTGGAGAAAATATATGATGAGAATTATATGATAATTGATAATAATTGCAGTATGCCTTCAGATTATAATTTAATATTTGAAGAAACCCAGAATATTAAATGTAAGGATATTCATGTTATAAATGCTATAGATATAGATCAGGGGATTTATAATATTAAAGGGAATTTGGAAGTAATTTTAAATTGGATGCCAATAGTAGGTATAAAGAAGATATACTTCTATATTGATAAAATAGATGATTTGATAATTAATAATATTGATTTATTATTTACAAGCAAGGGAGCTGATTATGAAATATTCACTGAATTAAACACATGTATTGAAAATGCAATTTCATTATTAGATAAAAATGATTTACTGCTATTGATGGGAAATGAATGCCTAAAGGAAAGTAGGGAGATTATTAGCCAGTTAATTTAAAAATTTAACTGGTTTTTGATTTTAAGTGGAAAGATTACGCAATGTTTGATAAGATATTATCAAGTTCTCTTATACTAAGCTAAAAAAATCTATTTCTATGAAAAATTTTATTGTCCTTATCATATTATTTAAAATTAACGAATAAACATAGTTATAGATTATAAGAAACATAAGAATAAGGGGGAGATGATTATCAATGATTGATAAGGTAATTGATATGAACATGGTACAGATTATTGGGAAAATTAGTTCACCAATGGATTTTAGTCATGAAATGTATGGTGAGGGGTTTTATAATTTCGAATTAGAAGTCCCAAGGTTAAGCGATTCAGTGGATATTTTGCCTGTGACCATATCTGAGCGGCTAATCGTCAATATGGATTTAACACCAGGTAATTATGTAGAAATCTATGGTCAATTGCGCTCCTACAATAGGTATATTAATAATTCAAGTCGTCTTATTTTAACTATTTTTGCAAGGGATATTAGGGCCTTGGAGAATGAAGAAGAAATAAAGGAATTATTAAAAGCACCTAATGAAATTTATTTAGACGGCTATATTTGCAAATCACCTATTTATAGAACTACACCTTTTGGCAGGGAAATTTCCGATTTACTTATAGCGGTTAATAGGCCTTATAACAAATCTGATTATATACCTTGTATTGCTTGGGGAAGAAATGCTAGGTTTTGTGAAAAATTATTGGTAGGCGACCATATTAGGATATGGGGCAGAATCCAAAGCCGAGAATATCAGAAAAAGCATAATAATGATGAAGTAGAAACAAAGATGGCCTATGAAGTATCCATATCTAAATTAGAGTATGTTGAAAACGATAATAATAGGACAGATGATTATGACGAAGAGCTATAAAGGCTAATAAAGGCATGCTTTCTGTATATTATTTTTTTATGATAAAACAGAAAGCATGCCTTTTTTATTTATTTTTGTTCCACTAAACCCTTATTATATGTTATAATCTACACAATATAACTAGAGGCTAAGGAGAGTATTTATGAATATAAAAATAATAATTATTTCTATAGTATTAATTATATTTGTTAGTCTACAGTATACCCTAAACAAGATATTAGCTGAATTAAGGGAAATAAAACAAATATTAAGAGGAAAGTTTTAATAGCATATAAAAAGAGGGGAGAGGTGCAATTTGGAATTACATGGGAAACCTAAAATATTATTTAGTCAAGATGAAATATCTAAAAGAGTAAAAGAATTAGGAAAAGTAATATCTAATGATTATAAAGATAGGGATATTGTAGTAATTTCCCTACTCAGAGGGAGCTTTATATTTGCGGCTGATTTAATAAGGGAGCTGGAAGTACCTGTTAATATTGATTTTATGACCACTTCATCTTATGAACATAATGAAATATCTTCTGGGATAGTAGAAATAATTAACGATGTTAGAACAGATATTAAAGATAAGGATGTTTTGATTGTAGATGATATTATAGATTCAGGACATACTATGAAAAAAGTAGTAGAGTTTGTAGGCATGAAAGAACCAAAATCCATTAATATTTGTGTAATGCTGGACAAGCCAAGTAGAAGAGAGGCCGATATTGCCCCCGATTATGTAGGCTTTACTATACCTGATGTATTTATTGTAGGATATGGTCTTAACTATGGAGATTATTATAGAAATATTCCTTATATATTTACTTTTGACGAATAAAAAACCTACAGAAAAATTCTGCAGGTTTTTATTTATTTTGATTGATTAATTATATCATCCATGTTAAATAGCCCATTGCTTTTTTTAACTATGAATTGTGTAGCCGTTAATGCACCTTTTGCAAAGACGTTTTTTGATGAAGCACTATGTTTTATTTCTAATGTTTCGTCTAAACCCGCAAACAATACATTATGTTCACCTACTATAGTCCCACCTCGAACTGCATGTATTCCGATTTCCTTAGGAGATCTTTTATGGGTTTTTGCATTTCTACCAAAGGTATATACTTTATTATTGTCAAATACTTCATTAATTTTGTTGGCAATCATATAAGCAGTACCACTAGGTGCATCTAACTTTTTATTATGATGCTTTTCAATGATTTCAATATCAAAATCCTCACCTAATACGGATGCAGTTTTTGAAACTAAGGATAATAGAAGATTTATTCCCAAAGACATATTTGCTGAATAAAATATTGGGATTTCTTTTGAAGCTTCATTTAGCTTTTGCATTTCCTTTTCTTTATAACCAGTAGTACCAATTACCAAAGCTGACTTATTAGCTTTTGCATAGTTTAGCAAATCATCTAAAGATGAAGGATGAGAAAAATCAATTATTACATCACAATCATCATGTAAATCACTGAGAGCTTTATATACTTTAATGTCACCTTTATAGGTATCAGCATTTCTATCTATGCCGCCAACTAACTCCATATCATCTCTATTTATTATTTGATTACTAACTACTTGACCCATTTGACCTAAAAATCCGTTAACAACAGCTTTTATCATAATTACTACCTCCCTATATTCATTCCATATAGAGACATTTCATGGATTAGTTTTTCTCTATTTTCATTAACCATAGAGGTAAGTGGCAATCTACATGGGCCTACTTCTATACCTAATATATTCATAGCTTCTTTTATTGGAATAGGATTTACTTCGATAAATAAAGCATCAATTAATGGTTTCATTTTTAATTGAAGTTTCCTAGAAGATTCTAAATCTCCATCTAAGAAATATTTAACTATATTGTGGGTGTCCTTAGGAAGAATATTTGCCACAACGGATATGACTCCATGACCGCCTAATGATAATAATGGAACTATCATATCATCATTTCCTGAATATATATAGAAATCATCAGGAACCAGTCTTGCAATTTCTGCTACTTGAGCTATATTGCCGCTTGCTTCTTTTACGCCTCTAATATTTGGATGTTTTGATAATTCACCAATAGTCTTTGGAAGAATATTTAATCCAGTTCTTCCGGGCACATTATAAATAATAATTGGGGTATTAACACTATCCCCAATGGTAGTATAATGTTCTATAAGCCCTTTTTGAGTTGTTTTATTATAATATGGTGTTACGATTAATAATCCATCTACTCCAACTTTTTCTGCATATTGGCTTAATTCTATAGAGTATTTGGTGTTGTTGCTGCCAGTTCCGGCTATAACAGGTATTCTCTTATTTATCTTTTCTACTGTAAATCTTATAGCTTCTTTTCGTTCATCATCGGACATTGTGGCGGATTCTCCTGTAGTGCCGCATATTATTATGGCATCAGTGCCTTCAGAAACATGCCATTCAAGCAATTCTCCCAGTTTTTTAAAATCAATTTTGCCATCCTTAAATGGTGTTACTATTGCTACTCCAGAACCTTCAAACATTCTTTATACCTCCTATTTGTTTATTTATTTATTAATAATTCAGCTATTTGGACCGTATTAGTTGCTGCACCTTTACGACTGTTGTCTGCTACAATCCAAATATTTAATCCATTTTCCACACTAAAATCTCGTCTTATCCTACCTACATAGACAATATCCTTGCCTTCAGCAAGAATTGGCATAGGATATACATTATTGGAAGGATCATCTAACACTTCTATTCCATCACTATTCCTAAATAGTTCAAATATATCTTCTAATTCAAAACTTTTTTCTAGTTCTATATTAGCAGATACAGAATGACCATATTTAACTGGCACCCGTGCGGTAGTAGCAGTTATTTTTATATCTGGATCATTTAATATTTTTTTTGTTTCTTCTATCATCTTCATTTCTTCTTTTGTATACCCATTTTCTAAAAATTCATCTATATGAGGCAATACATTAAAAGCAATGGGGTGAGGATATTTATTATGGTAAGGTGCTGACAAACCATTTTCTAAATCCTTAAGCCCCCCAACACCTGAACCTGAAACAGCTTGGTAGGTTGAGAAAACCACTCTTTTCAATTTATATTTATCATTTAAAGGTTTTAATGGTATCACGGATTGAATAGTAGAACAATTTGGGTTAGATATAATCCCCTGATGTCCATGTATTGCTTCGGGATTAACTTCGGGAACTATTAATGGTACCCAATCCTCCATTCTCCATGCACTGCTATTATCAATTACTATAATTCCTTTTTCTTTTGCTAAAGGCGCATATTTTTTGCTAATATTACCTCCAGCTGAAAACAAAGCTATATCCATTGGCTTATCAAAAGAATGCTCATTTAATTCCTCTACTTCAAATTCTTTATTGTTGAAAACAATCTTTTTTCCCTTAGATTTAGCTGATGCAAAGAGGTAGAGCTTATCTACTGGGAAATTCCTTTCTTCCATTACTTTTAAAAAGTTTCTACCTACCATACCTGTTGCGCCTACAATTCCAACATTTACCATATTAACTGGACACCTCCTGAAAGATATTATTTATTAATATATATGATATAACATAATATATGTTAATAGAAGAGTTTATTTGATTTTAATTATTAAAAAGTATAAAATATATGAAAAGAAAGGGGAAAAAGCTAGATGATAGAAAACAAAAATAATCCATCGATTTTAGAAACAAATGTTTTATATTTAATTATAGCACTTTTGCTTACAACTATTGGAGCATATGTTCAGTCTAAAGAGGTTTATACTGGACTTCTAATAACGGAATATTTGATTATTTTATTGCCTACATTATCATATTTAAAAATCAATGGATATTCTATAAAAGATAATTTAAATTTAAATAAAATAAGTTTAAAACAAGCTGTACTTGTATTATTTATTGTTATCTTTTCTTATCCAGTGGCAGTGTTTTTTAATTTATTAGGTATTACTATATTGGATAAATTTGTTCAGATAAGGGCAACCCCCATTCCTATTCCATCAACATTTAAGGAATACATATTAGGCTTTTTGGTAATTGCCTTAACACCCGGTATATGTGAAGAAATAATGTTTAGAGGAATGGTTATGAGCTCTTATAAAAGCCTTGGGAGAAGAAAATCTATTATTTATTCAGCTATGCTTTTCGGGCTATTTCATTTTAATTTACAAAATCTATTGGGACCAATTTATTTAGGAATTTTGTTTGGAATAATAGCCTATAAAACCAATTCTTTGTTTTCCACAATGATTGGTCATACCATGAATAACACAATAGCTTTAACTATAGGATATATGTCTACCAAATTAGAACAAGGAATGGAATCAAATATGGAGGCAATAAGTATGCCACAAGGAAAACAAATGATAATGGCTTTTTTAGGATTGGGCCTATTGGCTTTAGTATTTGGGCTTATAGCTTATAAACTAATTAAGATTTTGCCTAGTAGCGATGAAAAAGAGCTTGTAGAGGTTAATAATTTTATTATAGGAAAGCCTTTGATTAAAGATATGAATGGGAATAAAGGTATTAGTATAATAGAAAGTTTACCCATATTAGTGGTGATTTTGATGTTTTTTTATTGGCATTTCAAATATTTATTTATATAAGAATAAAACCCTTCATCCCTCCTAATACTAAGTTTTAGGAGGGATGAATTTGAAAGGGAAGAAAAAGAAAGAAAAAAAGGAAACCATAGAAGATAAATTAAAGTATGAAATAGCTGAGGAATTAGGGCTAATGGATAAAATCGAAGAAGTGGGCTGGGGCGGCTTAACAGCTAAAGAGTCAGGTAAAATTGGAGGGCTGATAACAGTAAGAAAAAGGGATATTAATAAGGAAGATAAGTAGAAAAATAATAAGGGGGAATTTTTATGAGCATAGAGGATATTAAAAAAGTTGCAAAATTAATTAAAGACTCATCTAAAACCATGGTCTTAACAGGTGCAGGGATTTCGACGGAAAGTGGTATACCAGATTTTAGAAGTCCCAATACAGGTTTATGGGAACATATTGACCCAATGGAGGCTTTATCAACTTCTGTATTGTACAATAATCCTAAGAAATTCTATAAGGAAGGGTTTAATATGCTTTTAAGTATGACAGATGCTGAACCTAATAGAGCTCATTTTGCTTTGGCTGAAATGGAAAGGCTAGGATATATTAAGGGGGTAATTACCCAAAATATTGATAATTTACACTATAAAGCAGGTTCTAAATATATTTTAGAGGTTCACGGCAATACTAGAGAAGGCTCTTGTATGAAATGTGCTAATACAGTAGATTTAAATGTTTTAATAAATAAAGTCAATAATGGGGAAATACCACCAAAATGTGATAACTGTGGTGGAACTCTTAGACCAGACGTTGTATTTTTTGGAGATATGCTGCCAGAGGATTTCAACACTTCAGTGCGAGAAGTAGAGACAAGCGATTTATTGATTGTAATAGGGTCAAGCCTAACAGTATCTCCAGTAAATTATTTGCCGCAAATGGCAAAAAAACTTGTTATAATAAATATGGGACCAACAGCCATGGATAGTTTTGCTGAAGTAAAAATTGAGGATAAAGCAGGCAAGACTTTGGAAGCTATTTTAGATGAATTATACGAGGAGTAAGGCCATGTATAACAATTTTGCATATATCTATGACGAATTAATGGCAGATATAGATTATAAGGATTGGTATTTATATATTAAAAGTATATTTGATAAATTCAATAAAATGCCTAAAAAACTTTTGGAGATGGCTTGTGGTACAGGCAATTTATCATATTATTTGGCAAAGGGTGGATATGATTTAACTTGCTTTGATTTATCCTCGGAAATGCTGAGCATTGCTTACAATAAATTGATTAAATTTAAAAATGTGCAAATCTTGAATCAAAATATGGTTGATTTTCATATTAACAAAAAATTTGATGCAGTTATATCTATATGCGATAGCATCAATTATATAGAAGATAAAGACGATTTATTGGCTGTATTTAAGAATGCAAGGGAGCATTTAGATGATGATGGAATATTTATATTCGACATAAATTCTCATTATAAGTTAAAGCATATTATTGGGAACAATACCTTTGTAGAAGATAGGGAAGATATTTTCTATGTATGGCAAAATTACTTTGATGAAAGCAATGATATTGCAGAATTCTATCTAAGCTTTTTTGTATCCGATGAAGATGGTAAATATACAAGGTTTGATGAAGAACATTTTGAAAAGGCTTATTATACAGATGAAATTATTGAATTATTAAAACAAGCTTCCTTCGAAAAAGTTCATTGCTTTGATGGATTTACATTTAATAAACCTAATGAGAAGTCGGAAAGAATAAATTTTATAGCTATGGTCTAATAATATGAAAACTTAGAAGAATATTTAAGAAAATATTGGGGATATTATTTGACAAGGATATCTAATTTGTGATAGACTTATTTAAGGGTAGATGATACATAGGACTCATCTATTAAATTGTTGTATTGGAGGAATGTTTCAAATGGTAAAAGGTACTGTAAAGTGGTTTAACGCTACAAAAGGATATGGTTTTATTTCTACTGAAGAAGGGGAAGATGTATTTGTACATTATTCAGCAATAACTTCAGACGGATTTAAAACTTTAGAAGAAGGACAAAATGTTGAATTCGAAATAGTTCAAGGAGAAAAAGGTCCTCAAGCTACTAACGTTATTAAACTATAAACCTGATTCTCTTTTATATAGTTTTTAACAGTAGCAATCAAGCCCCTGATAAAGGGGCTTTAAATATTTTATCGTGCAAAGGAGTAGGCTATGAAGGACTATATTATACGTGGGATAGATAAAAAAGGTACTTTACGATTATTTGTAGCTTCTTCAACCAATATAGTTGAAAAAGCAAGAGAGATTCATAATACTTCTCCAACTGCTACTGCTGCTTTAGGAAGAGCATTGACAGCAGCTGCAATGATGGGAGTTTCTATGAAAAGTGACAAAGATTCTTTAACTTTTAAGATAAAAGGTGATGGACCTATTGGAAATATTGTCACTGTCGCAAATAATAAGGGTGAAGTAAAAGGTTATGTTGACTATCCTTATGTAGATATGCCAAGTAGGCCTGATGGTAAATTGGATGTAGGGGGAGTAGTAGGCAGAAAAGGGAAATTAACAGTAATTAAAGATTTAGGATTAAAGGAACCTTATATTGGAATATCAGATTTAGTATCAGGAGAAATTGCTGAAGATTTAGTTAAATACTTCTATATATCTGAACAACAGCCATCAGCTATAAGTTTAGGAGTACTAGTAGATAAGGATATTTCTGTAAAAGCTGCTGGAGGATATATGCTTCAATTGCTGCCTAATGTAGAAGATAAAGATATCGATAGAATAGAGGAAATACTAAAAGGAGCAAAACCTATTTCAACATTAATAAATGAAGGCTTAACTCCAGAAGAAGTAATGGAAGAGTTATTTGGAGAATTTGAAATGAAAGTATTGGATAAAATCCATATTGAATATAAATGTAATTGTAAAAGAGAAAAGATAGAAAAAGTTCTAATTAGTTTAGGTAAAGAAGAGATAAAAGATATGATTGAAGAAGATGGGAAAGCTGAAGTAGTATGCCATTTTTGTAATGAGAAATATAGATTTTCAAAAGATGATTTGGAAAATTTAATTGACTATTGACTTTATAATAACAATCATGTATACTAACAATTGTGATATTTAAGCCCAGATAGCTCAGTCGGTAGAGCAGGGGACTGAAAATCCCCGTGTC
>DHBY01000089.1:31426-31582 GCA_002398845.1 Firmicutes bacterium UBA4916
GGTAGAGCATCGCCTTGCCAAGGCGGGGGCCGCGGGTCCGAATCCCGTCTTCCGCTCCATCAAAATTAAAAATTGCACTTTAGTGCTTGTGGCGGCATAGCCAAGTGGTAAGGCAAAGGTCTGCAAAACCTCTATTCCCCAGTTCAAATCTGGGTG
>DHBY01000089.1:31754-62067 GCA_002398845.1 Firmicutes bacterium UBA4916
TTCAAATCTGGGTGCCGCCTCCATAAAACCTTCTATAATAGAAGGTTTAATTTTTTGCGTAAAAGTGGTGAATTTAATGAGTGTAAATCCTTTTATTCCAAATAAAACTGCAAATACCGTTATAGTAGATGGAAGAGTATCTTCTAAAACACTAGAAACTTTAAATAGCTTAAATTTAAATATAATACCTACTATCCAGTGCAAAGAAGTATCAGGACCTATTTCTTATCATCCAGATATAGTTCTCCATCCCGTTAATCATAATACTTTAGTAGTCGCACCTAATGTTTTCGATTATTATAAAGAAAAGTTAGGTGGTAGGGGTATGGAAATAATTAAAGGAGAGACAAAATTAAGTAAGGATTATCCAGGGGATATAGCATATAATGTAGGAAGAATTGGCAATTTAGCAGTCCATAATTTTAAATATACCGATGAAAAGCTAAAGTATTGTCTTAGAAAAGAGAATCTAGAATTTATCAATGTAAATCAAGGATATACTAAATGTTCCATGGCTATTACAGGTGATAAATCTATTATAACTGCAGATTATCCTATATATAAAAAATTGACTAACTTGGGTGTTGATGTTCTATTAATACAAGCTGGATCAATTAAATTAGAAGGATATCCATATGGTTTTATAGGTGGGACTTGTGGTAATTTATCTAAAGAGACTATAATGTTTTCTGGTAGTTTAAATAGACATCCAGATGAAGAAAAAATTTTAAATTTTTTAAAAAAATGTAATAAAAAAGCAATATACTTAAGTGATGAAAAAGTTATTGACATTGGTACGATAATTAGTCTATATTGCCAATAGAGTAACTCTTTATATAGTATAGGTCGACTCTTGAAGAGCATACTAGTAACTGAAAGGAGTGAATAGTGGTGAATGTAAAAGTGGAACTTAATAAAGATATTGATAAAGTAAAAAAAATAATTTCTGATTATTTTCTCGATAAAAGAATAAAAATTGAAGAAGAAGATTATGGTTCTAGATATATATTTAGTATGACTCCAACTAAAAATAAATCTTCATCAAAAAAAGATTTTTATACTACTGTAACGGAAATGATATTAGAAATAATTTTAAATATATATTCTAAAGATATTATTACCAAAAGGGTAAGCCTTGATAAAACTGATTTAAAGGCTGATGAAAAAGAAGAGGTAGTGGAGATTTCAAAAGAGATTTTATTAGATAAAGAGAACTTTGGAATAGAAAAAGAATATATTACTAATCAAATAAAAGACTATATTATGGATTCATCTCTTATTAACATAGATGGTTTTATACGTTTTAGGCTTAAGGAACTTGAATATTTTATTGATGTAGTCATTGAAAAAGGAATGGAAGAGTTTAATGCTGAAAAGGAATACAAGGAATTTATAAAGATATTACAATATTTTGTTGAAGTGCAGGAACCAAAACATGATTTGGTGAACCTAGTTTTTCAAGATAAAAGCTATAAATTATTAGATGAAAATGACAATCTTATAGATAGCGATTTTTTCACCGATATAATTTCTGAAATAGATAGTGAAGGTATTAGTAAAGATGATCTATTAGTAAGCTCTCTTATCGTTATAGCACCTAAAAAATTAATAGTACATTTAGATGAAAAACATAAAGATAAGGAAATAGTTAAGATAATTACTAGCGTATTTCAAGATAGGGTATATTTTTGTCTAGGATGTGAAAAATGTAATGGACAGATAAAAATCAAAAAAGGAAAATAATTGGAAGTTGAATCTTTCAGCTTCTTTTTGTTTATTATGTTTGAAAAAATACATATAAATGGTATTATATTAATAAATAGATACAATGTTTGGAGGTATACATAATGAAGAAAGATATAGTTAAGCCATCAACACTACCTGGCTTTATGGAACTTCTTCCACCAGATCAAATACTATTTAACAAAATGTTAGATATTATAAGGGAAAATTACGAAAAATTTGGTTTTTTACCTATAGATACACCAGTTATAGAAAAAGCTGAAGTCTTATTAGCCAAAGGTGGAGGAGAAACGGAAAAACAAATTTATAGATTTGAAAAGGGAGACACGGATTTAGCTTTAAGATTTGATTTAACTGTGCCCCTAGCTAGGTATGTAGCTCAGCACTTTTCAGAATTAACCTTCCCATTTAGAAGATACCATATTGGAAAAGTATATAGGGGAGAAAAAAGTCAAAAAGGTAGATTTAGAGAATTTTATCAATGCGATATTGATATAGTAGGCAATGAAACTTTGGGAATAATAAATGATGCCGAAATACCAAGTGTAATCTACTCTACTTTCAAAGATTTAGGCTTTGACTCATTTACTATAAAGATTAACAATAGGAAGGTATTAAAAGGATTTTTCTTATGGTTAGGTATTGAGGATTCAACAGAAGTATTAAGGACCATTGATAAATTAGGAAAGATTGGGCTAGAAGGAGTAAAAAAGGATTTAACTGAACAAGGCTTGGATAATGACACCATAGATAGGGTAGTTGAATTTATTAATATAAAGGGGACCAATGAGGAAAAACTACAGAGTTTAAAAGATTTAGGAATTGAAAATGATATTTTCAATGAAGGATTAAAGGAATTAACCGATGTTAACCACTATGTAGAAACTTTTGGGGTTCCTAAGGAAAACTATATTATAGATTTAACAATAGCTAGGGGTTTAGATTACTATACGGGTACTGTATATGAAACATTTTTAAATGATTATCCTAATATCGGCAGCATATGTTCAGGGGGAAGATACGAAGACTTAGCAGGATTTTATACTAAACAAAAACTACCAGGAGTGGGTATATCCATAGGGCTTACAAGACTATTCTATCAATTAATGGAAGCTAATTTAATTGAAACTATAGATAATTCCTTAACTAAAATAATTATCATACCTATGGAAGAATGTTTGGATAAAGCCATAGAAGCAGCTAGTACTTTAAGGGAACACAATATCAATACCCAAATCTATACAGAAAAAGGGAAAATGGGCAAGAAATTTGGCTATGCTGATAAACAAAATATCCCATATACATTAATCATTGGAACTGAGGAAGTAAAGGAAAATAAATACACCTTAAGGGATATGACAACAGGCGAACAATCATTATTGCCAATGGAAGAACTGCTATTGCGTTTAAAATAAAAAGATTAATATAGACCTTGACAAATAGATTGAATAAAGTTAGAATATGTAATAAATTAAGTTAATATTTAAAGGCTGTGAAGGGAAGAGTAGGTTAATTAATACTTTTAGAGAGAAGATGCCCTAGGCTGAAAGCATCCTCAAGTGATTATTAACTGAAGACCACCCCTAAGCTGTATCCTAAACCATTAGGTAGAAGGATAATCGCATTTAGCGTTATGAAAATCAAGCACCAATTAGGGTGGAACCACGGGAGATAAACCTCTCGTCCCTGCATTATGCAGTGACGAGAGGTTTTTTATATCTAAAATAGAAGGAGGAAAGAGAATGGAAAAGATAAAAATAACATTACCTGATAATTCGGTTAAGGAATATGACAAAGGTGTAACAGTAGAAAAAGTTGCAAAGGATATTAGTGAAGGATTAGCTAGGGTAGCTCTTGGAGCAGTTGTTAATGATGATATAAAGGGTATGCAAGAGACAATCAATGAAGATGCTAAAGTTAGAATTGTAAAATTTGAAGATAAAGAAGGGAAAAAAATATTTTGGCATACATCAGCTCATATAATGGCTAATGCAGTTTTAAGACTTTTCCCTGATGTAAAATTTGCTATAGGTCCTGCTATAGATGATGGGTTTTATTATGATTTTGATACAGAACATAGATTTACCCCAGAAGATTTAGAAAGAATTGAAAAGGAAATGGCGAAGATTGCTAAGGAAGGGCACAAAATGGAAAGGTTTATTATGCCTAGGGATGAAGCCATTGAATATTTTAAAGAGAAAGGTGAAATATATAAGGTAGATTTAATTGAGCGTCTCCCCGAAGATGAAGAAATATCATTTTATAAACAAGGGGATTTTGTAGATTTATGTGCTGGACCTCATCTATTAGATACTAAAAAAGTTAAGGCTATAAAGCTTCTAAGTATAGCTGGAGCCTATTGGCATGGAGATGAGAAGAATAAGATGCTCCAAAGGATATATGGTATTACTTATGAAAAGAAAAAGGATTTAGAAGAATATCTAAATAGATTGGAAGAAGCAAAGAAAAGAGATCATAGAAAATTAGGCAAAGAATTAGATTTGTTTAGTATTCATGAGGAAGGACCAGGATTCCCATTTTTCCATCCAAATGGTATGGTAGTTAGAAATATACTTGAGGACTTTTGGAAGAAAGAACATGCTAAGAGAGGCTATGGAGAAATAAAGACTCCTATAATATTAAATGAAGATTTATGGCATAGATCTGGCCACTGGGATCATTATAGGGATAATATGTATTTTACAAAAATAGACGGAAATGATTATGCTATAAAACCTATGAATTGCCCTGGATCTATATTAGTATATAAATCTAAAATGTACAGTTATAGAGATTTACCCTTGAGACTAGGAGAATTAGGTTTAGTTCATAGACACGAGCTTTCTGGCACACTTCATGGTTTAATGAGGGTTAGAAGCTTTACTCAAGATGATGCACATATATATATGCTGCCATCCCAAGTGAAGGATGAACTTGTTGGGGTAATAGAGTTGGCAGATTATATATATAGTGTATTTGGATTCAAATACCATGTAGAGCTTTCAACAAGACCAGAAAACTCTATGGGGACTGAAGAACAATGGGAATTAGCAACAAATAGCTTAAAAGAAGCTCTTGAAGAAAAGGGGATAGATTATATTATAAATGAAGGCGATGGAGCTTTTTATGGGCCAAAGATTGACTATCATTTAGAAGATGCCATAGGAAGAACTTGGCAATGCGGTACAATCCAATTAGATTTCCAAATGCCAGAAAGATTTGATTTAACTTATGTGGATAAAGATAATGAGAAGAAACGTCCAGTTATGATTCATAGAACAATATTAGGCAGTATTGAAAGATTTATGGGAATATTAATTGAGAATTATGCAGGTAAATTCCCAGTATGGCTTGCACCAGTTCAATCTATAGTTTTACCTATTTCTGATAAATTCAATGATTATGCCTATGAAATAAAGAAAGAGATGGAAGAAAAAGGCATCAGGGTTAACATAGATGATAGATCTGAAAAAATAGGATATAAAATTAGGGAAGCAAAACTTCAAAGGATACCATATTTGCTTGTAGTAGGTGAAAAAGAAGTTGAGAATAGACTTGTATCTGTAAATAAAAGAGACCAAGGAGATATTGGACAGATGAAAGTAGATGAATTTATGGATATGGTAATTGATGAGGCGGAAAATAAGAAATAAATGAAAAAGAGCAGGTATTTTAACTACTTGCTCTTTTTTTAGTGATATTTATGTTGCACAGTCGAAGGGATTTTCGTAAATTTTAAAGATATCATCTAATTCTTCATTATCAATAGTTTCATTTTCCATTAAAGTATTGGCAACGTGGTTTAATAAATCTTTATTTTCTTCCACGATTCTAAGGGATTCTTTATATCCCATGTCTAAAATTTTCTTTATCTCGGTTCTTAATATATCATAATTATGCTTTATATATTGTTCATCCATTGCCATAGGGCCAAGGGAGCTCATGCCATAGCTGCAAACCATCTCTTTTGCAATATTAGTAGCTTTATCTAAATCATCTTTAGCTCCTGTTGTAATTTCATTAAAAACAAATTGCTCAGCTGCTCTGCCTGCTAGTAAACCTGATATTTTGTTCATCAATTCTTGTTTTGTAAAAAGGTATCTATCCTCTTCTGGGAATTTTAAAACATATCCTAAAGCTTGACCTCTAGGTACGATAGATATCTTTTGAACTAAATCTGTTTTAAGTATTTTAGAAACTACAGCATGCCCAGCTTCATGAACGGAAACAGTTTTCTTTTCCTTTAGTAGGACAGTTGGGTTTTTTACTTCTAACCCTGCTAAAACTCTTTCTATAGCTGCATTAAAATGCTCTACACTGATTTTGTTTTTATTGTTTCTAACGGCAATTATAGCTGCTTCATTTGCAATATTGGCTAACTCCGCACCAGATAATCCATGGGTCTTTTTAGCAATATCTACTATATCTATGGTTTTGTCTAAAGGTTTATTTTTAGTATGAACTTGTAATATTTTTTCCCTTGCTTTCATATTAGGATTTCCTACATAAATATGTCTGTCAAATCTTCCAGGACGAAGGAGGGCTTCATCTAACAAATCCAATCTGTTAGTGGCACCAATGATAATAACAGTTTCATTGGTATTGAAACCATCCATTTCAACCAAAAGTTGGTTTAGAGTCTGATCTTTTTCGTTATTGGAATCTAAATTTCTTTTTGTTCCAATAGCGTCGATTTCATCAATAAAGATAATACTTGGAGCTTCTTTCTTTGCTCTTTCAAATAAAGTTCTTACCCTTTTGGCACCAACTCCTACGTATTTCTCTACGAATTCTGAACCACTAGCATAAAGAAAGGTGGAATTGGTTTCTCCAGCTACAGCTTTAGCAAGTAGAGTTTTGCCTGTGCCTGGCGGACCATAGAAAAGGATTCCTTTTGGGATTTTTGCCCCCATTTTTCTGTATTTACTTGAGTTGTTGATAAAATCGATTGTTTCTTGTAATTCTTCCTTTATTTCTTCTAACCCTGCTACATCGTTAAAGGAAACATTAGACTTATCTTTTTCTCTACTGGTTTCCTTTTCATTAGTTAAAACTGAGGGAACTAATTGAGGTTTGGAATTAGATCTTATATAATAAAGCAGCAATATTATTGTTATAGTCCAAACCGTTATCCTATCGGCAGTGTTTATTTTACTTAAACTTGGCGATGGATAATACTTATCATAGATAAGTATGGTGGATGCAATTAATCCTATTATTAAAATCAAAAATATTATCTTTTTCTTTTTCAATTCATCTCCACCTTTTTCTATATTTCTAAAGTATAGTGTAACCATTTACCTTTTTAATATAAAAAGAATTATATTAAAAGTTGAAGGAAATAATATGTAACGATATAATATAATTAAACATAAAAGAAGAGGTGATTATATGGATTTTATCAATTTAGTAGATAGCTATAAAGAAGATATAATAAAATCCACTCAGGACATAGTAAAAATAAAAAGTGTAGAAGAAAAAGGAAAAGCTAATATGCCTTTTGGAGAAGGACCATATAAGGCTCTGGAATTTGCATTAAACTTAGCAGAGAAAATGGGCTTTGAGACTAAAAATTTTGACGGCTATGCCGGGCATGCTGATTTAGGAAGCGGAAAAGAAACCGTTGGTATTTTAGTCCATGTAGATGTGGTACCAGAAGGAAGCGGATGGAAATATCCTCCTTATGGCGGAGAAATTCATGATGGGAAGATATATGGCAGAGGTACTGGTGATGATAAGGGACCAGCTATTGCCTGTATGTATGCTATGAAAGCATTAAAGGAGTCAGGTGTTAAATTAAATAAAAAGATTAGAATAATATTTGGCACCAACGAAGAAACTGGTTGGGGATGTATGAAACACTATTTTCAACATGAAAAAGCACCTGATATGGCTTTTACACCAGATGCAGAGTTTCCAGTTATATATGGTGAAAAGGGGATAATAGTATTTGATTTAGTTAAAAAATTAAATTCTAATTGCTGTAGTGATATTGTAGTTAAGAGCATCAAAGGTGGGAATGCTCCAAATGTGGTTCCAGATTATTCAGAGGCAATTTTAGAAGTAAAGGATATATCTTTAGTTGAGAAAAAGTTAAATAATTTTGTAAAAGAAACTAATTATCCATTATCTCTGGAGAAAGATGGTAAGAATATAAAAATAATATCCAAAGGTGTTTCTGCCCATGGAAGTACTCCTGAAAAGGGAGAAAATGCAATTAGCTATTTAATGGCATTTTTAGGGGAATTATTAACGGGTTCTTGCTCTATTTGTGAATTCATTAATATGTATAATGAAAAAATAGGATTTAAACATTTTGGCGAAGGCATTGGATGCGGTTTAGAAGATGATATTTCTGGGAAATTGAATTTTAATCCAGGGGTTATCAAGGGTAATGAAGAAGAAATAAAATTAACTGTAAATGTAAGATATCCAATTAAGAGCAGTGCAAAAGAAGTATATGATGGTATTAGAAAAAACTTAGAAGGAACAGGGATTGAATTAATAGAAGGAGAAGAGGACACAAAACCATTACACGTATCTAAAGATAGTTTCCTTGTTGAAAAATTGATGAAGGTTTATAAAGATCAAACAGGAGATATGGATAGTGAGCCTATTACCATAGGAGGCGGAACCTATGCAAAAGCAATGGAAAATGCCGTAGCCTTTGGACCTGTGTTCCCAGGACAAAAAGATTTAGCTCATCAAAAAGATGAATTTATATGTATTGATAATTTGATGAAGATAACAAAAATATATGCAGGGGCATTGTATGAATTGGCAAAGTAAATTTTAATTGTATGAACTGGCAGGTAATTTTTAAAGAAAAATATAAAAAGTATTTGACAAAATATACATTATAGAATATAATAACAATGTTAAATTGAATATAGGAAATAAGTAGAAGTATCCGCTTCTCACCTTATAGCTAGGGCTCATAAGGTTATAAAGGATAATGCATATAGTTTTTGTGACTATTTAGCTTTATATTGACTGATGGCGGGTATTTATACCCGCTTATTTATTTATAAAAAAATGGGAGGTGCAGAAATATTAAAGAACTTCAAATCAATGAAGAAATAAGGGAAAAGGAAGTAAGGCTTATTGACGTAGATGGGGAACAGGTAGGTGTAGTGCCCATAAAGAAGGCATTAGATATTGCGTATAGCAATAAATTAGATCTAGTAAAAGTTGCTCCAAATGCAAAACCGCCAGTATGCAGGGTAATGGATTACGGAAAGTACAAATATGAGTTGGCTAAAAAGGAAAAAGAAGCAAGGAAAAACCAAAAAATTATAAACATAAAAGAAATTAGAATGACGCCAAATATCGAGGAACATGATTTGAATGTAAAGGCAAAAAGAGCAATGGATTTCCTAAAAGATGGGGATAAAATTAAGGTAAGTGTAAGGTTTAGAGGTCGTGAATTAGGCCATACTGATATTGGTAAAGAGGTTTTGCTAAAATTTGCGGAGATAACTTCTGAATTCGGAAATATAGATAAGCAGCCTAAAATGGAAGGTAGAAACATGATTATGTATCTAGTTCCAAAAACTGAGTAAGTAGGGGAGGTAAATAATATGGCAAAGATGAAAACTCATAGAGGTGCAGCAAAAAGATTTAAAAGGACTGGAACAGGCAAGTTAAAAAGATATAAAGCTTATAAAAGTCATAAAACTGGGAAAAAGTCACCAAAGAGAACTAGAAATTTAAGAAAATCAACTTTATTAAGTAAAAGTGACCAAAAGAAAATAGATTCATTATTACCATAATAGAAAACTTGAAATTTACATGTGAGGGAGGTACTTTAAATGGCAAGAGTTAAAGGCGGAGTTACTGCTAAGAAAAGACATAAAAAAGTGTTAAAACAAGCAAAGGGATACTATGGTGCCAAGAGCAAATTATATAGACCGGCTAACCAAGCTGTTATGAAATCATTAAGTTATGCATATTCGGGACGTAAACAAAGGAAAAGAGACTTTAGGAAACTTTGGATTTCAAGAATAAATGCAGCCGCAAGAACGAATGGTATGAATTACAGTACATTTATTAATGGACTTAAAAAAGCGAATATTGAAATCAACAGAAAAATGTTGTCTGAAATGGCAATACATGATCCTGAAGGATTTACAAAATTAATTGAAATTGCAAAAGGTATGTAACTAAAAGTTCCGGCTACGGAGCTTTTCTTTTTTCAATAATAATTTGAGATTGTTTATGGAATAATATTTATAGTTATATATTTGCAGGGGGTCTACTATGAAATTAATAAAAAAACATTTAAATAGATTAGAATTAAATCCTCCAAGGGTTTTAGCACTTGGATTTGGGACCCTAATATTATTGGGGGCTTTATTATTAAATTTACCCATAGCATCAAAATCGGAAGAAAGTATAGGGTTTATCAATTCCTTATTTACTTCTGCATCAGCAGTATGTGTTACAGGATTAGTAGTTGTTAATACTGCGGCATATTGGTCGTTATTTGGTCAAATAGTTATAATAATTTTAATCCAAATGGGCGGATTAGGTTTTATGACAATGGCAACTATTGTAGCTCTTTTACTAGGGAAAAAGATAACTTTAAAGGAAAGGCTAATAATTAAGGAACAATTAAATCAAGAAACTATGTCTGGGTTAGTAAAATTGACTAGATATGTTATTTTTTCAACCTTTTTAATTGAAGGTATCGGAGCTATATTGCTATCAACTAGGTTTATACCTAAGTTTGGATTGGTCAAAGGAATATGGTTTTCTATTTTTCATGCTATATCAGCTTTTTGTAATGCGGGATTTGATATAATAGGCAATAGCATGGTGCCTTTTGTAGGAGATTTTGTAGTAAATATGACGATTTGTTTTTTGATTATAATTGGCGGATTGGGCTTTTCTGTATATATTGATATTTCTAGGAATAAGGGTTTTAAAAAATTACATTTACACTCAAAACTAGTTATAAGCATTACTACAATACTTGTCATTGGCGGCATGTTAATCTTTTATATGACGGAAAAAAATAACCCTGGTACTTTATTAGATTTAAATGGGAAAGAGAAATTTTTAGCTTCCTTTTTTCAATCAGTTATACCTCGTACTGCAGGTTTTAACTCTGTAGATATATCAAAGATGCATGATACAACTGCTTTTATAATGATTATATTAATGTATATTGGTGGTTCTCCAGGGTCTACTGCTGGAGGTATTAAAACTACAACTTTTGGTACTATATTACTAACTACTATAGCAGTTATAAAGGGAAACAAGGATGTAGTAGTATTTAAAAAGAGATTAAACCAAGATATTATAAATAGATCTTTGGCTATTGCTAGTATTGGGTTAATACTTATTGTATCAGTTTCTATATTATTAACCTTAACTGAGAATGCAACGTTTCTAAATTTGCTTTTTGAAACCACTTCAGCTTTTGGTACTGTAGGTTTAACAAGGGGAGTAACTCCTAACTTATCTAATATAGGAAAGGTAATAATAACATTAACCATGTATGCAGGCAGAGTTGGACCATTGACTATGGCCTTTGCATTTGCTCAAAGACAAAAGCAAGCTTTATATAGGCATTCTGAAGGAAACATAATGGTTGGATAGAGAGGGGATAAAATATGAAACAATTTGCTGTTATCGGTTGTGGTAGATTTGGTTCAACTATAGCAAAAACACTTTGTAGTTTAGGTCATGAGGTATTGGCTATAGATGCAGATGAAGAAAAAGTACAGGATATATCTGAATATGTAACCCATGCAGTACAAGCAGATGTTACTGATGAAAATGTATTAGTTGAATTAGGTATAAGAAATTTTGATGTAGTGATTGTAAGCATTAGCTCTAATTATGAAGCTTCCATTATGGCAACATTAATAGCCAAAGAATTGGGGGTAAAAAAAGTAATTGCAAAAGCCCATGATACCATCCATGGAAAGGTATTATCTAAAATTGGTGCAGATAGAATCATATATCCAGAAAGAGATATGGGAGTGAGAGTAGCACACAATTTGGTTTCTTCCAATATACTTGATTTTATAGAGCTTTCATCAGATTATAGTATATTAGAAATTACAGCTTTAGATCAATGGGCTGATAAAACATTAAAGGAATTAGCACTTCCTACTAAATATGGGATCAACGTTATGGCAATTAAGAGAGGTAAAAGGATAAATGTATCTCCTTATGCAGATGATGTTATTGATAAGGGGGATATATTGGTGGTTATTGGCAGTACTAAAGATATTGAGAAGATTGAAAAAAGTGCTGGTGAATAATCTATGATTGATATAACAAGCCCCTCAAACCCTTTAATTAAGGAAATTAAAAGCCTATATAAGAAGAAAGAAAGATGGGCAAAGAACTTATATCTAGCCGAAGGGATCAAAATAGTTGAGGAGTGTATCTATAATGATTGCCAAATAGTTAACATCATATATTCTGATGAATTACTGAATATTAAGGGAGGGCAAGCTCTTTTTAATAAAATAAAATCCTTTAAAGGGCTAATCCATGTTCCAGATAAATTATATAAGGAGATATCTGATACAGAAACTCCTCAAGGAATATTGGCTGTTATTGGATTTGAAGTGAATTCTATTAAAGATTTAAATATGAAAGGTGAGCCTTTCCTTTTATTATTAGATGAAGTACAAGACCCTGGGAATATGGGGACTATAATAAGAACTGCCGATGCCTTTGGCATAGATGGCATAATAGTCACCGAAGGCTGTGTAGACATTTATAATCCAAAGGTTGTTCGCTCTACTATGGGCTCTATATTCCGTACACCAATCTTTCATGAACTAGATGGTATAGGCATCATAGAAAAGCTTAAAGAGGATGGTATAAAGATATACTCTACTTCTTTAGAAGGAAGCCAGTATATCCAAGATACAAATTTTAAAGAGGCTTGTTTATTAATTATTGGAAATGAATCTAAAGGGGTTTCTGAATCGCTGCATTTTTTGGCAGATAAACTAATAAAGATACCTATGATTGGTAAAGCAGAGTCTTTAAATGCGGCGGTTGCTTCATCTATAATAATGTATGAAGCTATAAGGCAGAGAATTCAATAGTTCTTGTAATTTAAATATATAGGTGCTATAATTTAGTAAATAGTTTAGACCTTTTGACCTTTATTTTAAAAGGCTTAGGTCTTGTTTTTTATAAAATAATAATGGGTGAGAATATTTTGAAAAACCACATTCTATAAAGACTTCATTTACATAAAATAGTCAAAAAAGGTCTTTGTTATATAGGAAAGGAGTATTATGATGAAAGATAAATTAAAAGAGATTAGAGAAAAGGCATTATCTGATATTAAATCTTTAGATAATTTAGATAATCTTGAGAACATTAGGGTTAAGTATATGGGAAAAAAAGGCGAGCTAACACTGCTTTTACGTGAAATGGGTAAGCTCCCACAAGAGGAGCGACCTATTATTGGCCAATTGGCTAATGAAATTAGAGAAGATATAGAAAAAGAACTATCTATAGCTAAAGATAGGCTTAAAGAAGAGATGAAAAAAGAAAAGATTGAAAAAGAAAAGATTGATATTAGCATAAGCAAAAAATCAAGGAAGATAGGCCATCGCCATCCACTTTTATCTACAATTGAAGAACTAGAAAATTTATTTATTAGTATGGGCTTTAGTGTAATAGATGGCCCAGAAATAGAAACTGTAGAATATAATTTTGATGCTTTGAACTCACCAGAAAATCATCCATCAAGGGATTTGTCCGATACATTTTATATAAATGAAGATATACTTTTAAGAACCCAGACATCTCCTGTTCAAATTAGAGCAATGAAAGAAATGGCACTTCCCCTTAGAATAGTTTCTGCAGGAAGAACTTTTAGATTTGACGATGTAGATGATACACATTCTCCAATGTTCCATCAGTTAGAAGGATTAGTAGTTGATGAGAATGTAACTATGGCTAATTTAATGCATACTATTGACATATTTATAAAAGAATTATTTGGTAAAGATATGAAGACTAGATTTAGACCTCATTATTTTCCATTTACGGAACCAAGTGCAGAAGTAGATGTTTCATGTTTTGAATGTAAGGGTAAAGGCTGCCCAGCATGTAATGGAACGGGTTGGAGCATGGAGCTTTTAGGATGTGGTATGGTAAATCCAAAAGTTCTCGAAAATTGTGGTATTGACCCAGAAAAATATAGTGGATTTGCATTCGGAATGGGAATCGATAGGATAACCATGGTTAAGTATGGGATTAGTGATATACGATTATTATTTGAAAATGATAATAGATTCTTAGAACAATTTTAATAGATTTGAGGAGGATGAAAATGCTATTACCAGTAAAATGGCTGCGAGAATATGTAAATTTAGATGAAGACTCTAAAGCATTGGCAGATAATCTTACCTTATCTGGTTCCCATGTGGAGTCAATAATTTCTTTAGATAGAGGTATTAAAAATGTAGTAGTAGGTAAGATAGTAAAATTAGAGAAACATGAAAATGCAAAAAAATTGTTCATTACTATGGTGGACATTGGCAAAGAAACAATTCAAATAGTTACAGGGGCTACCAATTTAAAAGAAGGAGATTATGTTCCTGTGGCTTTAATTGGTGCAGAGCTTCCAAATGGCATTTACATAGAGAAAACTAACTTTAGAGGGGTAGATTCCTATGGCATGCTTTGTTCTTTAAAGGAACTTGGGTTTGAAGATAATGTAATCCCCAAATACCAAAGAGATGGTATTTTTGTTTTAGACAAGGAATATCCTTTGGGAACTGATATTAATGAAATTCTAGATCTATATGGGGAAATAATCGAATTTGAAATAACTCCTAATAGGCCAGACTGTTTAAGTATTGTAGGTATGGCAAGGGAAACTGCAGCTACTTTTAATAAAAAACTAATGTTTCCTCAAATAAAGACGATAAATGAAGTAGATGACATAAAGGATTATATTGAATCCATTGAAGTTTGTAAGAAACTCTGCAATAGGTATTATGCTAGAGTAATTAAAGATGTAAAAATAAAGGAATCCCCTTTATGGCTTCAAACAAGACTTATGGAAGCAGGGGTAAGACCAATTAATAATATAGTGGATATCACTAATTATGTAATGTTAGAATTTGGTCAACCTCTTCATGCATTTGATTTAGATAAGCTAAAGGGGAACAAGATAATAGTAAGACAGGCAAGGAATGGAGAAAAAATAAGTACTATAGATGATATAGAAAGAACTCTTTCCTCTTCTAATTTAGTAATTGCAGATGAGGAAAATCCAATTGCTATAGCTGGCGTAATGGGAGGCATAGACACTGAAATTACTGAAACAACTAAAACTGTATTATTGGAATCAGCTAATTTTAATGATAAAAGCGTTCGCCTTACATCAAAGAAGCTTGGATTAAGAACTGAGGCTTCAGCAAGGTTTGAAAAAGGCATAGATCCAAACCTATGTGAAACAGCAGCTGAAAGGGTATGTCAATTAGTTGAAGAAACTAAATCAGGTGTAGTAGTAAAAGGCAATATAGATATTTATGAAAATATTAAAAAAGAAAAGGCAATTCGATTAAGGCCCGAAAAAGCAAACAATCTCCTTGGAACAAATTTAAAACTAGATGAAATGGCTGATTATCTTGAAAGATTAGAGTTAAAAACATCTATAGATGGTAATGATTTAAAAGTAAATATACCTACTTTTAGATTAGATTTAGATGCTGAAGTGGATTTAATAGAGGAAATAGGGAGACTCTATGGCTTTCACAATATACCAACTAAACCTTTAGTAGGAGTATTAACAAGGGGAGAAAAGCCAATAGGAAGGCCAGTAGAAGATAAGGCTAAGTCCGTTTTACAGGGTATGGGTGTGAACCAAGCTATGACTTATTCCTTCATTAGTCCAAAGGCCTATGATAAAATAGAAGTAAAAGTGGATAGTGAATTAAGGAATTATATAAAACTTATAAATCCTCTTGGAGAAGATTATAGTGTAATGAGAACTACTTTAATTCCAAATATGCTAGAACTATTAGGTAGGAATTATAACTATGGTGTGAAAGAATGTTCTGTATATGAAATTGGGAATATATTTATACCCAAAGAATTACCAATTAAGCAATTGCCTATTGAAAAGAAAATGCTATCCATAGGTATGTATGGAAATGTGGATTTTTATAATATAAAAGAAGTGGTAGAAGCTTTATTTGAAAGATTAGGGATTAAAGATTTAGAATATCAAAGAGAAGAAAACAATCCTACATTCCATCCTAATAGGACAGCAAATATAATCTATGATGGAGAAAGTATCGGCATCATTGGTGAAATCCACATAGATGTTTTAGAGAATTATGATATAGGGACTAAGGTATATATAGCACATTTGGATTTTGATAAAATGGTAAATATAGCAAATATAGATAGAAAATATAAACCTTTACCTAAATATCCGGCAATTATGAGAGATATTGCAGTGGTAGTTGATAGAGATGTTCTAGTTGGCCAATTAGAAAAGTTAATATGGAAGTATAGTGAAGGTTTAATTGAAAAAGTAGAATTGTTTGATGTTTATGTAGGAGATCAGATACCAGAAGGTAAGAAGAGTGCTGCATTTTCCATAACCTATAGATCTTTCCATGGAACATTGAAAGATGACGAGGTTAATGCAATCCACCAAAATATAATAAAAAATCTAGAAGATGAATTTGATGCAAAACTTAGAAGCTAGGGAGTAGATTTTTCTACTCCTTTTTAACAAAGGTTTTGTTAGAAAAGATTTTAGGGAAGGGGAAATTTTATAAATAAAGGGAAATGAAGAATTATGGAGAATATATATTAATAAAGAGAATACTAAGGGAGTGGATAAGTTATGACAAATGAAAATAAAATTAACGTCCTTATAGATGGTCGTAACTTTACAGTTGTAGGAAATGGCTCTGAAGAATATGTACAAAACTTAGCTTCTTATGTAGATGGAAAAATCAAAGAGATGACCAGTAAAAACAATAAATTGAGTGCGTCTATGGCTGCAACATTGGCGGCATTGAATATAACCGACGAATTCTATAGGACTAGTATAGAGTTAAAGTCTTTAAAAAATGAATCTAAGGCTCCTATGGAGGAATACGATACCCTTGTAAGCAAATTAGATGAAGCGAAAACCACAATAGAAGAATTAGAAAAGAAATGTAATATTTATAAAGATGAGTTATTAGATACAAAGAGGGAAAATGAACGTTTAAATAAGAAAGTTGAAAAACATAATCAAGCTTTATTAATGAAAGAAAAGGAGCTTCAAGATAGTCAAAACATGATAAAGAAACTTCAAGATAAAATATTTGATAATCAAATTGAATTAATAGAGATTAAGAAAGAACTAGAAGAAGCCTTAAAATCATATGATAATGAAAGAAATATATTCAGCAAGGAGGAAGCTTAAATAAGTGTTAAATAAAAACGTAGAATTATTAGCCCCCGTTGGCAATACGGAATCCCTATATGCAGCTGTAGAGAATGGTGCTGATGCAGTGTATTTAGGAGGGAAACTATTTAGCGCAAGGCAGTATGCTAATAATTTTGATTATGAAGAATTGAAATTAGCAGTTGAATATGCCCACCTTAGAGATGTAAAAGTATATGTCACAGTAAATATATTAATAGATGATAAGGAAATGAAAGAAACCTTGGATTATATTAAATATCTATATGAAATAGATGTAGATGGGCTTATTGTACAGGATTTGGGTCTTGCTTATTTAGTAAGAAAAGTTTTACCAGATTTTCAGTTGCACGGAAGCACACAGATGACAATAAATAATTTACCAGGGGCTATCTTTTTAGAAAATTTGGGATTTAAAAGGGTTGTATTAGCTAGGGAAATATCTATAAGAGAGACAAAAACTATACATGATAACTCTAATATTGAATTAGAAGGATTTATACATGGAGCCCTATGTGTTTGTTATTCTGGTCAATGCCTTATGAGTAGTTTATTAGGAGGACGGAGTGGCAATAGAGGTAAATGTGCTCAGCCTTGTAGAATGGCTTATAGTATTGTTGATTATGATAAAGGAACTTTGCCCTTTAGTGAATGGAATAAGAAGCATCTTCTTAGCCCAAAAGACTTAAATACATTAGATTATATTGATGATATCATAAATAGTGGTATTGTTTCTTTGAAAATAGAGGGTAGGATGAAGAGAGCAGAATATGTGGCTACTATTGTGAAAAATTATAGAAAAGCATTGGATATGGGTAAAAATAGCATTACTGAAATAGACAAAAAGGATACGACTCAAATATTTAATAGAGGATTTACAAAGGGCATAATGCTAAAGGATTTTGGCAGAGATTTTATATCCTATGAAAGACCTGATAATAGAGGGATATGGATTGGCCATGTAGTTAAGATTGATAGAAAATATGTATATATTAAATTACATGAAAGTGTAGAAGAAGGCGATGGCATAGAGCTTGAAACTACAAGGGGAGACTATGCAGGAACCATAGTGAACTTTTCTGCTGACAAGGGGACAACTATAAAAATTGAGAATATATCTAATGTTTCTAAGGATTCTGAAGTGTATAAGACATCAAGCAATAGACTCCTAAGGGAGGCTAGAGAATCCTATAAATGCGAAAAAATCAACTATCCTATTGATATGGAAGTTGCCATATTCATAGGAAAACCAGCAGAACTCATCATAAAATATGATGGGAAAACCATCAAAACCCAATCGGAATTTATGGTAGAAAAAGCAGAAAAAGCTGCATTAACAGAAGAAAAGGTAATTAATCAATTATCCAAACTAAAGGATACGGTATATTATATAAATAATATTGATATTAAATTAGAAGAAGGTTCATTTATGCCTGTTAGTGAAATAAATAAAATGAGAAGAGAGGGCATAGATAGTTTGGATAATATACGAAAAAACTTCAATAATAGAATTCCAATATCTAATGATGAATATAGAGATAGGACTAGTAAATATTTCACTTTTAATAAAATAGATTCTGAACTTAAAGATAAGATATCCGTTAGTGTATTAAAAAAAGAACAGTTTGAAGAATTAGATTTAAATAAATTAGATAGACTTTATTTAGGGTTTTATGATGGATTGCAAGAAGCAGCATTAAAAGCTAAGGAACGTGGAAAAGAAATCTATTTATTAACGGATAAAATACTTTATATGAAGGATTTTGATAGTTTAAAGAAGAATATTGAGCTAGTAGCAGATTTAATTGATGGTGTTTCTGTTTCGAATATAGGTACATTACAATTTGTAAAAGATAATTTTAATTTGAAAATCCATGGAGATATTGGTTTAAATGTATTTAATAGCTTTACGATTGATTTATTAAAGGACCAAGGTTTAAAGAGTATCACATTATCTCCAGAATTAACTATGAACCAAATTAAGGACATATGCAATAAGAATGCTACCATTTATGAAACTATTGGCTATGGGTATTTGCCACTAATGGTAACAAAACATTGCCCCATGTCTTTAATAAAGAATTGTAAAGATGATTTAAATTGTAAATCTTGCCCTTATAGTAAAGGATATGGCCTTAGAGATAGAAAGGGTATAGACTTTTATATGGAGAGAAGTCATGGGTTTACTACTATTTATAATAGTGTGCCTTTAATGGTATTAGATAGTTTAGATCAAATATATGAAAATCAAGTGAATATGGTAAGATTGGATTTTACTTTTGAAAATAAAAATATTAAGGAATTACAAGAAATATATTATAATTATGCTAATGGAATAATATCCAAGGATGAAGTAAATAGATTTATGAAACAATATAGAAATAAAAACAATATAACCAAAGGCCATTATTTTAGAGGGGTTATATAATTTTGAGGTGATCCTATGAATGAAAAAACTCTTAGAGTATTAGAATATCACAAAGTCGTAGAAAAGCTTGAGGAAAAAGCAGAATCAAAACTTGGGAAAGAAATGGCTAAAGACATCAAGCCCTCAACTAATATAGATGAGGTTGAACACTTACAAAACGAAACGAAAGAAGCATTAGATTTAATCATAAAGAAGGGTGAACCACCTCTATATGGTATCTATGATATAGCTCATGAATTAAAAGTGGCAGAAATCGGAGGAACATTAAGTCCAGGTTCCTTACTTAAAGTTTCCGATTCTTTGAGAGTATCTAGATCTTTAAAAAAATACCTGAAAGAAATTAATGAGGATAAAATATCTGAGTTTCCAATTATTCAAGAATTAATAGATGATTTAAGGATTTTTAAACAAATTGAAGATGATATAAATAATGCCATTGTCGGTGAAAACGAAATATCAGACAATGCTAGTCCTGCCCTTAGAAAGATTAGAAGGCAGATAATAAGTAAAAATGATTCTATAAGGGATAGATTAAATTCTATTATTAATTCTCAAAAATATAAGAAATATTTACAAGATAGTATAGTAACTATGAGGGAAGGCAGATATGTAGTACCTATAAAGCAAGAAAACAAAAGTTATTTTTCTGGGCTAGTTCATGATCAGTCTGCTAGCGGTGCTACTTTATTTGTTGAACCTATGGCTGTAGTTGAATTAAATAATGAGTTAAGAGAATTGGAGATAAAGGAAAGAGAAGAAATAGAAAGAATATTAAAAGAGCTATCAGAATTAATAGCTGGAGAAGTGGACAATATCAGGAATAATCAAAGTATCCTCCAAAGATTGGATTTCATATTTGCTAAAGGCAAATTAGCCTTAGATATGAATGGGACTAAACCTATTCTTAATGGGGAAGGCTATATAAATATAAGAAAAGCACGCCATCCACTTTTAAATGTAAAAAAGGTAGTGCCTATTGATATATATATTGGGAGTGATTTTAATACATTAGTAATTACAGGTCCAAATACAGGCGGGAAAACCGTAACCTTAAAAACTGTAGGACTACTAACCTTAATGTCCCAATCAGGACTTCATATTCCTGCAGACTTTAACTCTCAAATAGGGGTATTTAATCAGATTTTTGCTGATATTGGTGATGAGCAAAGTATAGAACAAAGTTTGAGTACTTTTTCATCCCATATGACTAATATAGTCAGCATATTAGATGAAATTAAATATAATAGTTTGGTTTTATTTGACGAATTAGGTGCAGGAACAGATCCTACTGAAGGTGCAGCCTTAGCCATGTCTATATTAGATCATTTATCTAATTTAAATATTAGAACCATAGCCACAACCCATTATAGCCAGCTTAAAGTATATGCATTGACTACAGAAGGGGTAAAAAATGCTTCAGTAGAATTTGATGTAGAAACATTAAGCCCAACTTATAAATTATTAATAGGTGTACCAGGTAAATCCAATGCTTTTGAAATATCTAAAAGATTAGGATTACAAGATTATATTATAGATTATGCTAAAAATCTAGTTTCCAAGGAAAATGTAGAATTTGAAGATGTATTACAAGCCATAGACAAGGATAGAAAAATTATTGAAGAAAATAGATTTGAAACAGAAAAACTAAGAAATGAAGTTGAAAGTCTTAAGGAAGGCCTAAATTTAGAAAAAGAAAAAACAAAAGAGGCTAGAGAAAAGATCATCATAAAAGCCAAAGAGGAAGCAAGGAATATTCTAAGAGATGCTAAAGAAGAATCTGATGCTCTAGTAGGTGAATTAAGACAGGTATCCCATGAAATAGAAAAGGATAAAAGTAGAAAAATTCATGAGTCTCAAGAAAAACTAAAATTAAAATTAGATGAAGTAGAAAAATCCCTATCGGAAAATGTATTAAATGTAAAATCAAAAGAACCACCTAAAAACTTAAAGGTAGGAGAAACTGTAGAAGTTCTATCTTTAAATCAAATTGGCAGTGTATTAGAATTACCCGATGAAAATGGGAATGTAATGGTTCAAGTAGGACTTATGAAAGTTAATGTTCATATCTCTACTCTAAGACGATCAGAAATGGAAGAGGCAGAAAAGACCCGAATGAGTACTAAAAAAATCATTAAATCTAAATCTTCATATGTTAAAAATGAAATTGACTTAAGAGGCAAGACTTTAGATGAAGCAATGCTTGATTTAGACAAATATATAGATGATGTATATATAGCTGGACTTAGAGAAGCTTATATTATCCATGGTAAAGGTACTGGAGTACTACGTGAGGGCATAAAAGGCTATTTAAAAAACCACAGGAATATTAAATCCTATAGAGGTGGAAAATATGGCGAGGGTGGAGATGGAGTTACTGTAATAGAACTTATGTAATCTCTTGAATTATTTTAAGTAATATTGTATATTATAGTTTAATAAATCAATATTAAAATCCGTTGAAAGGAAAAGTAAAATATAAATATTTGTCTTAAGCGAGCTGGGAGGGTGAGAGCCAGTACAAGTTTGTATTTGAAAAGAACCTTAGAGGGAATATCTGAAATCAAAGTAGGATATTACGCTAATAGCGTTATAAATTTCGAGTGGGCTTTAGGCCAACAAGAGTGGTAACACGGGATAGTTCTCGTCTCTTATTAGAGATGAGAACTTTATTTTATTTAAGGGAGGCAGCAAAATGATAGATTTTAAGAGAGAAGTAGTAAATTGTATTTATGAAATCGAAAATAGTTTAAGTAAAGAAGAGATAGAGGATTTAATAGAAATTCCACCAAATAATGATATGGGGGATTATGCATTTGCTTGCTTTAGACTAGCTAAGACTTTTAGAAAGACACCAAATTTAATTGCAGAGGAACTATCTGATAAAATTGAGGGAGGAGAATATTTTGAAAAAGTTCAAAATGTTGGGCCCTATATTAACTTTTTCATAAACAAGAATAAGCTAGCCCAAGTAGTTTTAAAAGCCATTGAAACAAAACAAGATAAATTTGGCTCCACCGACGTTGGAAAGGGAAGAAAGGTGTTGGTTGAATTCTCATCACCTAATATAGCTAAACCTTTCCATATTGGACATATTAGAACAACGGTTATAGGTAATTCTCTATATAAAATTTTTCAATTTCAAGGTTTTGATACAGTAGCATTAAACCATTTGGGAGACTATGGAACTCAATTTGGTATGTTAATAGCAGCCTATAAAAAATGGGGAGATAAAAAAGCAATTGAAGCTAGCCCTATAAATGAGCTTTTAAAATTATATGTTAAATTTAACGCAGAGGCTGAGGAAGATGAATCCTTAAGGGATGAAGCTAGGTATTGGTTTAAAGAATTAGAAGGAAAAAATCCAGAAGCTGTTGAATTGTGGCAGTGGATAAGGGATATTAGTTTGAAAGAGTTCAATAAAGTATATGATATGTTAAATATAAAATTTGATTCCTATAATGGTGAAAGTTTTTATTCAGATAAGATGCCAAAGGTTATTGAAGAGATGGAGGACAAAGGACTGCTACAGGAGTCGGAAGGTGCTACTATTGTAGATTTAGAGCCTTATGGTATGCCGCCAGCATTGATTAAGAAAAAAGATGGTTCTACCTTGTATATTACTAGGGATATAGCTGCAGCTATGTATAGAAAAGAACATTATGATTTCTATAAAAATATTTATGTAGTTGCTTCACAGCAAAATCTTCATTTTAAGCAGTGGATAAAGATAATTGAATTAATGGGATATGATTGGGCTAATGATTGCATTCATGTACCTTTTGGAATGGTAAGCTTAGAAGAGGGAACATTGTCCACAAGAAAAGGAAGAGTAGTTTTTTTAGAGGATGTACTAAACAAAGCAGTAGAAAGCACTTTAAAGATAATAGAAGAAAGAAATTCAGATCTTGAAAATAAAGAAGAAGTAGCGAAACAGATAGGAATAGGTGCTGTGATTTTTCAAGAGCTATTTAATAGTAGGATTAAAGACTATGTATTTAGCTGGGATAGGACTCTTAGTTTTGAAGGTGAAACTGGGCCTTATGTCCAATATACTCATGCAAGGGCAAATAGTTTGCTTGAAAAAGGTAAATTCAAATTAACTGATGAAATTGATTATACATTACTTAAAGAAGATGATGAAATAAATTTAATTAAGCTTTTATATAATTTTCCTAATGCAGTGCTAGATGCTATGGAAAAATATGAGCCTTCATTTATCACAAGACATATAGTTGAAATCGCTAAAGCATTTAATAAATTTTATAATGCTTGCCCAATATTGTCAGTAGATAAAGATTTAATGAAAGCAAGGTTGATGTTGGTATATGGAACTAAAACAGTAGTAAAGACAGGACTTTCTTTACTTGGTATAGAGGCTCCAAATAAGATGTAGGGGTAGATATAATGGAGTGTGAAAAGATTATAAAACCTTTAGAATTTCTATTTTATGAGGATATTAAAAACAATAATGGACCATCTCATATTACAGACTTAATAGTTATAACTATTAAATCTCTTTTGCCGTCAGAGGACTATGTAGCGGTGAATTTAGATTACAATAGATATAATGAGGAAATAAAGCTTTGGAAGTATTATAGACATGGGGAGAATAGTTCACTATTAAATATACTTGGGGCTGTAAGCCCCGAGGTATATTGGAATCATGTAGATGATACCGTATATCTAAGGATAGTTCCCATTGTGTTAACCAATAAGGATTATTCGGCAATTAAAAATGAGACAATTAAAAATGTGTTGTTTTCAACTGGAAATATAAAAACTTTGATTGAGGCTATTCTTTTATCAAAATTATTATATCTTCTTATTCTAAATGAAGAAGATATAATAGATAAATTAAAAGAAGAAATAATTAATTTGTCTCAAGTTGAATTTATAGAGGAGCATGGGAAGGATTTTAGGATTCCTATAGAGGAATATGATGGGAATTTTAAAGTTTTATTTGAGCAAAACAAGATTTTTGCTTTAAATGTTTTAAATCAATCCTATTCTAAAGATTTTAGTTCCTTACAAGATGCTATAGAAGTATATTTAAATGGTAAGTCTGGAAGGACTAGCATAGGTAAAAGTATAAATTTCTATATATATGGACAGCTTGACAGCCATTTTGAAATCGATGATTATTATAAAGAATTAGGACTATATCTTTATAGATTAAGGAAAGGAAGAATAAATCCAGAAGTTTTAAAAATTAAAAATTATTATTTGCCTGATGTATTTCAATTTAGTGAAGGAGATACTTTTTATCATTCACTATTAAATAAATCAAAAGTAATAAAAAAAGAAGTGGTCAAGAATAAAACCATTATGTATGTAAATACTAAATCAGGCATCTATAAATTTACTAAATAAATTAAACCTTCCAGCTTGGAAGGCTTTTTTATCTGATAAACTTTAGTCAAGATTATAAATTGAAAACTAAACAAGGTTTTGAGACTTACAGGAATCATTTAAATATTCCAAAAACTCTTCTTCACTGCTTTCAGCAAGGGAACTTAATTCTTTTAGAATACTATTTTTTAAATTAATAAATGCTTCTATATTTGTTTTAGAACCAGTGTATTCTAATGCTTCAATTATCATCAGCATATCTTCTTTGGACATTTCTTGGATTGATATTTTGTCAAACGTTCTCATAGGACGACCCCTTTCATAAATATATAATCTTTATTCTATTCTACACTTTTTCCTTAGAATCTTCAATATAACAAAAGACTTAAAAAGCATTAGGTATTCTCCCTTAAACTATATGGTGTAGGTTTAGAATACTTTATGCTATAATGGAGATAGTCTAAAAAGGAAGGTAGGAAAGATGAAAACAATATTAACCACTTTAAATTCTAAGTTTATACATTCAGCATTATCTATTCGATATTTAAAAGCTTATTCAAAGGAAATACCCATAGAGCTAATGGAATTTACTATTAATCAAAATATAGATTATATAGTAGGCGAAATTTATAAAAAGAAACCAGATATTATTGGATTTTCCACATATATATGGAATAGGGATGAAACATTAAAGGTATGTGAAATGCTTAAAATCGTTAGTTCTAACACTAAAATTATATTAGGAGGACCAGAAGTATCCTTTGATGGGGATGAACTTTTACAGAAATATTGGTTCGTAGATTTTATTGTATATGGAGAAGGGGAAGAAACCTTTGAAAAGCTATTGAAAACTATTATTAATGAAAATCATGATTATGATGATATTAATGGATTGATCTATAGGGAAGGGGACAAAGTAATAAAGAATTCTCCTAGGGTATTAATCCATAATTTAGATTCTATCCCATCACCCTATAGGGATATTGAAGATGATTTTAGGAATAAAATCGTTTATTTTGAGAGCTCAAGAGGCTGCCCATTTAACTGTCAATTTTGTTTGTCTTCTACCATTAAAGGGGTTAGATATTTTAGCCTAGATAGGGTAAAAGAAGATTTAGGGAGGCTTATTGATGCCAAGGTAAAACAGGTTAAGTTCGTAGATAGAACTTTTAATGCAAATAAGGAATATGCAATGGAGATTATGAATTTCATAATGAGCAAAAACCCAAAGAACATGAACTTTCACTTTGAGGTTACCGCCCATCTATTAGATGATGAAATGCTGCAATTTATAAAAAAGGCCAAAGAAGGATTGTTTCAATTTGAAATAGGAGTTCAATCTACCAATGAAATGACATTAAATGCTATTGGTAGAACAACTAACTTCAAAAAATTAAAATCAGTGACGGAAGAAATAAGGGACTTTAGAAATATACATCAGCATTTAGACTTAATTGCAGGGCTTCCCTATGAGGATTATAATAGTTTTAAAAAATCCTTTAATGATGTATATGAGATTAAACCTGAGAAAATACAATTAGGCTTTTTAAAGTTACTTAAAGGCTCTGAATTAAGAAATAAAAAAGATGAATATGGATTTAAATTTTTAGATATGCCGCCTTATGAAGTTTTGGAAACGGATTATATTAAATATAATGAAATGCTTAAACTAAAAGGAATAGAAGATTTAGTTGGAAGATATTATAATGAAGGTTATTTTGAAAATACCTTAGAATATATAATAACAAATCATTATAATACAGCTTTTGACTTTTTTGAAGATTATTTAAAATTTTGGGAAAAGAAAAAGTACCATACCGTATCTCATAACAGGAATAGACTGTATGAAATATTGATGGAATTTTATAATTTCAAAGGTTTTTCAGACTTAAAACTGTTAAATGAAATCATTAAATATGATTATCTTTATAATAATAGGAATACAAATATTCCCGAGGGTATAAAAAGAGTAGCTATAAGTTTAATACAAAAAAACAAGCATGAGATATTAAAAAATCAAGAATTACTAAATGATTGTTTAGCTCATTACAAGGATATACCTACTAAACAGATCATCAATAAAGTTCATATAGAGGAATTTGAATTTGATGTAATAAAACTATTTAAAAATGATTATGTTTTAAATGATGAAATGATTAAAAATACCACCATTTTATTTGAATATAAAGATACTGTTATAAATAGATGTATAACATATGATATTACTAAGTACATTTAGGAGAGTGATTGATTTTGGATTTATTAAAAGATATAGTAATGGTGAATAAAGCAACTATTAAGAAAAGCGTAAAATCATTTAAAAATAATTGGATAATAATCTTTACAGGTTTGGTATATGTATTTTTAAATATTTTTATGCTAACTATTTTAAATACATTTTTTAGAGGGGTACTATTTGTTTTAGCAGGGTTTATAATGGCAATTGTAAGCAGTAGCCTTATATCCAACTATTTGTATCTGCTATCCAATATAATTAACTATGACAGAATAACTAAAGATGATTTTAAAGATGGTTTCAAATATTTTCTATGGAAAGTATATGGTGTATTTTTCATAGCTTGGCTAGCAAGCTATTTTTTATCTTTTATTGAGAGACTGGCAGGAACCAATGCAGCGCTATTAAGTCGAATAATTAGCATAGTAATATTGATTGCTTTAAATCCATTGCCAGAGACTATTTATCAGAAATATTATTCCCCTTTTGAAAGCATTGGCTATGCATTTGAATTTATGAGGGAAAACTGGTTGAATTGGATGATACCTAATATTATATTTTATTTTTTATTATATTTAACCACAGGTACTTTGCTATCAGATATTTTTACAACTCATTTAAATTTTAATTTTGATTTTAGTATTAGGGGTATAGGTATATATTTATTAATGCAAGCATTATTTTCTTTTATGATGATATATAGAGGACATTTGTATAAGCTTTTAAGTACAAGTACCAGAAGAAAAAGAATGTATATGAACAAATTTTATGATTAGTAGGTGAGAATATGAGCGTAATAGATGATTATTTTATAAAAAAATCTGATAAGGTTTCATTTATTGAACTAAGGAAGGGTTCTATTATAGAAATAAACGATTATATTATTAAAGATAATATACCCCTCCCAATGGCTACAGGTACTTTAGTAAAAGAAATAAAAAACGGAAATATTGATGAAGAATTTAAATTAGCATATCTAATAGAAGGTATTATCTATATTTTAGGTATTGACTATGATTTTAAATTTAAAGAGGAATACAAAAAAATACTATATAGTTATGACCCAAAAATTGAAAGCTACATTTTCTATAAAGGGCTTAAGCATATAGAAAATAAAAATTATGATGATGGGGCAATCTTTTTTAGGGCATTGACTAATATAAATAATAGAAATGTTAATGGAATATTTAACTATGCTTTATCTTTGGAAAATATCTCAAAAGATTTCATAAATAGGGGCGATGAAGCTAAAGGAAAGATATTTTTAATTGAATCCACAAATCAATTAGAATCAATTCTTGATATTGAATCAGATTTTTCTTTGGCTTATTATAAATTAGGCTACCACTATAAATACTATGAACAATTCTTAAAGGCTAAACTAATTTGGGAAAAATATTTAAAATTAGGCGATGAAGAAGAAAGGCTACAAGAAGTAAGAGAACAGCTAGGACTTATTACAGACGATGTAGATTTTGAAGTAGGGTTAAACCATCTATCCAATGGAGAATATGAATTGGCTTTAGAAAAGTTTACTAGATTGGCTTCAAAACATGAAGAATGGTGGAATATATTTTATTTAACAGGATTAGCCTATAAGGGTTTAGGAGAATATGAAAATGCTATAGAATTTTTCTATGAAGCCATAGAACTAGATGGCAAAAATGTTGATGTATATAATGAATTAGGAATTTGTTTATTTGGTACGGGGAATATAAACGAGGCTATAAAAATATTTAGTGAAGGTATAGATTTAGATGATTCTGATTATAAAATAATCTTTAATAGGGGTATGGCTTTTTTACAATTAGGTCTTATAGAAAAGGCTACAGAGGATATAGGCACTGCCTATAGATTAAATCCTGATGATATAGCAGTAAAAAATCAAATGAAGGAATTAGAAAAAGTTAAAAAGAATATAGAATAATTTATTGGGGGGGTTCGTATGTCAATAAAAAAATTGGACGAGCTGCTAAAAGTAGATTATAAAAGAAAGATGAAATTAGCGGTAGTCGCTTCTCATGATGAGAAAGTACTAGAAGCTATTACAGAAGCAAGTAAACTTGGAATAGCTGAACCTATTTTGATAGGAGATGAAGAGAAGACTAAAGAAATTGCAAGGGAAAAGGGCATGAAAATTGAGGAATATGAGATAATAGATGAAAAGGATTTAATTAAGTCAGCAGAAATTGGAGTTAAGTTGGTGAGTAGTGGCAGGGCTGATTTTATTATGAAAGGCTTAGTAGATACTTCAATTTTATTAAAAGCTGTATTAAATAAGGAATGGGGTCTTAGAACCAATAGCTTATTGAGCCATGTAATGATATATGAAGTACCATCATATGATAAATTACTTTATTTAACAGATGGAGGTATGAATCTATATCCTAATCTAGACGATAAGGTTAGAATTATAGAAAATAGTATAAAGGTTGCAAAAGCATTGGGTAATGAAAGGGTAAATGTAGCATGCCTTGCTGCAAAAGAAAAAGTAAATCCAAAGATGCAAGCAACAATAGATGCAGCGGAGCTAAAAAAGATGTATGAAGAAGGACATTTTGAAGAAGGGGTAATAGTTGATGGACCTATGGCATTGGATTTAGCAATATCTAAAAAATCGGCAGAAATCAAAGGATATAAATCTCAAATAGCAGGGGATGCAGATGTGCTGCTTGTACCAACTATTGAGATGGGCAATGGAATAGGGAAAAGTATAACATATTTTGCAAAAGGTAAATCAGCAGGTATAATCATGGGAGCAAAAGCTCCAATAGTTTTAGTTTCTAGGGCAGACACCTATGAATCAAAGCTATACTCCATTGCACTTGGTAGTATAATATCAAATCATCTATTTAAATAACAAAAATTAAAATAAAGGGGAATGTTGAGATAAGGTTAGATAATATAAGATATAGAGTTATTTTGACATTTAAGCATGAATTTTGGGGATTGAATACATTCTTAAAATATGTTAAGTTATTAAATGTCGCCAGTTAAACAGACGGTGGCAAGCGAGTAATAATGGTATATTTAAAAGTCAAAATGATAAGATAAAAACTTTTTAAAAAAATATTGACAACAATATTTAAATATGCTATAGTAGTTAAGCAACACAAATGAACCTAGAAAACTTAAC
>DHBY01000018.1 GCA_002398845.1 Firmicutes bacterium UBA4916
ATCAACTATAACTGTTACATCATGATGTAATAAAAGTAAAGATGCTGGCAATTTTGTAGTTATTTTATCAGCTTTTAATAATTTTTTTATAACTTTTGCTTTGTTTTTCCCATTAGCCAATAGTATAATCTTCTTTGCCTTCATGATGCTGCCAATGCCCATAGATATAGCAGTCTTAGGCACTTCATCTATGGAATCAAAAAATCTAGAATTAGCTTCAATAGTTGACTCTGTTAATTTAACAATGCCTGTGCCTAAATTTAACTCCTCATCAGGTTCATTAAAGGCTATATGCCCATTTGCCCCAATTCCTAATATTTGAAGATCTATGCCTCCTTTTTCTTCTATTAATTTATCATATTGTTTACAATAATTTTTTGGATCCTCCGCTTTACCATTAGGTACAAAGGTATTTTTCATATCTATATTTATATGATCAAATAATAAATTTTTCATAAAATAATGATAAGAATTAGGATGATCTTCATCTATACCTACATATTCATCTAGATTAAATGTAGTTACATTTGAAAAATCCAATCCTTCTTCTTTATAGAGTCTTATTAACTCCTTATACATACCCTCTGGAGTACTTCCTGTAGCTAAGCCCAATATCGTATTGGGATTTTCTTCTATCGCATCCTTCACCATATTAGCAGCTAACTTACTCATAGCACTATAATCTTTTTCAACAAATAATTTCATTTTATTGCCCCCTATTAAATTATTATTTTTGGTATAAAATTTATATAATCACTGGAAACACAATAAAACTGTATTCCATGAATAATATCTTCAACTACAAACTTATGACCTTCAGAATGTAAATGACCATATATGCAAATATCAACTCGGTACTTCTCTAAAATATGGACAAATCTATTAGGAGTCCCATCCATATTAAATGGTGGATAGTGTAGCATGGCTATTTTCATATCTACTTTACCAATTGAAGCTAAGGATAATTCTAATCTATTTAATTCTCTATTGAATATTTTCTCATCTTGAGAATCAAAATCTTCAGTATCTTCGGCTGCCCAACCTCTGCTCCCACCAATGCCAATATTATTATAGATATAGCTATTGTTTTGTAAAAAAGTTATAGTATTTAAGTCTAATGCATTCATCTTCTTTAGCCCTTGCCACCAATAATCATGATTCCCCTTGGTAATAATCTTTCTACCAGGTAAGACATCTATCCTTTTTAAATCATAATAAGCCTTGTCTAATTTTAAAGCCCAAGATATATCTCCCGGCAGCAATATTAAGTCCTCATCCTTTACTTGTGCTTCCCAATTTTTAAAGATTTCTTCCTCATGGTTTATCCAATTGTCTCCAAAAATATCCATAGGCTTTTCCTTGGAATAATCCAAATGTAAATCTCCTATTCCATATATCAAAAACATCACTCCTATTAATGTTAAAGTTAAACATGAAGTTAGAAGCCACTAATATACATGGTTTTATCCCTTAATGTAATACATTAAGCTAACTTTATCAAGTTGTACTTTAACCCTAAATTATCTAATATCTCCTTTTCTCTATGATGGCAAGTAAAAAGTAATATTTGCTTATCATCACTCATTTGGCTTAAAAAACCTAAGATATTACTAAGCCTTTCATCATCATATTGAATAAAACAATCATCTAGTATCAATGGAAGGCTTTTCTCTTTCATTGAGGACATTATACTAAACCTTAATGAAAAATATAGCTGATCTATAGTTCCGCCGCTTAAGCTATCAATGTCTATTATTTCCTTGGTAGTTGGGTTTTCTATAGAGATATCCAAAGAATCATCTATTTTAACCTGATCATATTTTCCATTAGTCAACAGTTTAACCATTTGACTTACCCTTTTATTTATAGAAGGTGCAAATTGATTATGTATTTCCTTTGAGATATCCTCTATAGTTTCCTTGGCTATTTCTATTGATTTAATCCTATTATCATAGCTTTCAATTAAATCTTTAGTTCTATGAATTTCCTCTTCCATAACTAATAATTCTTTGACTTCTGTATTTAAATTATCAATTCTTTCTTCAAGCCTAGCATTGGAATCATTCATAGAAAGGAGATTTTCTTCCTTTTTCATTATTTCATCCGTTATTTCGGCTTTATCTATTTCTCTAATATCTTCAAAATATTCATCATCATAACTAGCCAATTTACTTTTTAGTTCATCTAAACTACTATCGCCTAATATTCTTTCCAAAACTTTGGTTTTGTTTTCTTTATCTTTTACTAAAGTTTCATATATCCTCTTTTTTTCTAATCCTTCCTTAAATTCTTCTAAAGTATTAGAATTATTTTTAAGTATGATTTCATTAACTTTAACCATAGCCTTCTTTAAATCCTTTTCTTTAAGGCTTAAATTTAATATAATTTCTTTTTTTTCTTGAGTTAATTCATCTATTTTATTTACCTTATTAGACCTATTCATATGGCTTAAATATATATCGTCATACAATCTTTTTAACTCTGGCTTTGATGAACAACTATATTTTAATAATAAGTCCTTTTGAAAATTTTCTATGTGAGTTATTCTTTTTTTATTCTTGTCTTCTTCAGTTTTTATATCTTGGATTCTTCCCCTTAAATTCTCCATTTCTATATTGGATTTTTTTCTTTTACTTCGTATATATATAGATATAATACTTAAGGGTATGGCCAATAGAACTAGAGATGGATTTATAAAACCTAATCCTAAAGACCCAATGGTCAATAATATTAGAATAATCATAAATATTTTGGACTTTTCATCTTTTTCTAATTCACCTTTTAACTCAGAGTTCAATATTTCCAATTTATTTTCCTGACTATTTAAAATAAGATTGCTCTTTTCATCCTCTATTTCATCATAGGAAGCTATATCTTCATATAGTTCTTTGACCTTAATACCTTTTACTACTTCTTCATCAGTTTCTATTTTAGTATTATTTAATATTTCTACTACATTAGCTAATCTATCCTTTAGCTCTTTAATTTCCTTAGATAGATATTTACTATCTCCATGTAATTGTAAAGCTTTAGTATATTCATCGAAAGATAGATTTGAATAATCCCTTAAATCTTCAATTTCTTCATCTATCTTTTCAAGTTCCTTTTTTATACTCAATCCTTCTTCA
>DHBY01000051.1:0-9279 GCA_002398845.1 Firmicutes bacterium UBA4916
TCCTTCAATATCATCAAGTTTTGATATTGCCTCTATATCCTTTTCATTAAATCCTAAGGTTGAAATTAACCAAAAGTCCATCAATCTATAATCATCAAAATATTTATCTGCAGTGATTTTCATATCTGGTGCTGTAGCCTTAATTCCTGCAAAAAATCCCGTACCTAATGCTACTATGGCAAATATAGCTAGGAAACGTCCTAGGGAATTTTTTATTTCCCTAAATGTATCTTTTATTAGTGATTGTTTCAACTACCATTCAATCCTTTCCACTGATAATGGATTTGAATTTATTAATTCTTCCTCTACTTTTCCATTCTTGATTTTTATTACCTTATCTGCCATAGGTGCTATTGCTTGATTGTGGGTAACTACCACTACGGTCATATTATTATTTCTACTGGTATCTTGTAATAATTTAAGTACAGATTTCCCAGTATTATAATCTAATGCTCCTGTAGGTTCATCACATAATAATAGTTTTGGGTTTTTGGCCAAAGCCCTAGCTATGGCTACCCTTTGCTGTTCTCCACCAGATAATTGACTAGGGAAATTATCTCTTCTCTCTTTTAAGCCTACTTTTTCTAAAACCTTTTCCGGTTCAAAAGGATCTTTGCAAATTTCTGTCGCCAATTCTATATTTTCAATTGCAGTTAAATTTTGAACTAAATTGTAAAATTGAAATACAAAACCTATATCTTCCCTCCTATAAGTAGTTAATTCTCGGGAGGAATACCCACTTATATTGTTTTTATCAACTACTAATTCACCCTGAGTTGGAGTATCCATTCCCCCTAAAATGTTTAGAATGGTGCTTTTACCTGCACCACTAGGTCCTACTACTACAACAAATTCACCTTTATCTATGGAAAAAGATATATTATCCAAGGCTTTTATTTCAACTTCCCCCATACGATATGTTTTTTTCACATTATTTACTTCTATAAATTCTGACATAATTTTCTTCACTCCTGCTATTTAAACTTGTGTTTAAAACTATATAATACATTATACCCTATTTTTTTACATAGTTAATGGGAAATTAGAAAAAACATTAAAAAATATAAAATGTCATCCTGAACTTTGCTCAGGATGACAAACAATAAAATCAAATATTTTATATTTAACTTAAATCTATTCTGTTATTTGAGCTTATATTCAGCTCCATCTACAATAATGCTTTCAATATCATTTATATCTATTAATTCTCCGAAGGTTATGGTATTTACAAAATCCCCTTCGACACCTCCATGAAATGAATGCCCTGCATTTGGAAAATCTACATCTGGGTTTTTACAAGTTTTATGGGATAAGTCCCCGATATCTCCATTTTTATATTTTAATTTAATATTAGGGGTTGGAATATTCTCTGTACTTCCTGCTTTTTTACCTTTTAAATTTAAGCCTAAATTGGAAAGTTTTATTTCTGTAATATAGTATTTTTTATCTATTGTACTTGGTTCATCTATAATAATGGTTTTTATATTATTTTGATTATTGTTCTCAATATTAAAAGATACTGATAACCCTTTCTCTAATTTATTTAAAGAATTTTCTGTTTCTACATTCATACCTGTGGCAATAAATCCATTTAAATTTAACTTCATATTCTTGCCAATTAAATCTTCATTTGTGCTAATTGTTATAATATAATATGCTTTATTCTTCAAACTATCTGGTCCAGGTATTCTCTCACTTTTAATAGTTGAAAGAGAAGCAAAGTCTGATTCCTCCATTTCTTCGATTTTAAAAGTTATCATAGGTGTTATGTTTTCCCCTATTCCCTGTCCATTCTTATTTTCAATGGAAACTACAAAATAATTCTGATTCCCATCAGATAATACAGATTCCACTGTAAATATAATATCTTCATTTGAAGCAGTGGCTACTATATCCTGTATATTTTCTTCTAAAATCTTAGCATTTTCTCCAAATATCCATTTAAAATATTCTGGTTTACTAAAAACAAAGGCTGTGGTTCCTATGGCAAATATTAATATAGCTGCAACCCAAGAGACTCTAAAAGGTTTTCTCTTTTCTTTTTTATGTCTATTGTTTCCCAAGTTTTCCTCCATATTAATTCTCTTAAATACTTTAGTCTTTACATTTTCCAAAGAAGCTTCTCCCACCGAAACATTCTTAATTTCCATCTCTTCATATTCCTTGGGATCTAGATTTTGAAATAAGTCCATCATCTCTATTTTCATTATAAAGCCCTCCCTTCACAAGCATATTTTTTAATTTTTCTCGGCTTCTAAACAATTTTGTCTTTACAGTAGATTCATTCATATTGAGCTCTACTGCAATATCTTTAACCTTTTCATAAAAAAAATAATATCTAACGATAATCTCCCTATCTGGTTCCTCAAGTTTTTTAATACATTGATTTAGTATTTGAGACAATTCCTTATCTAAAATCTTTTCCTCAACTCCATCTATATCTAAAATAAGGAAATCTTCTTCTAGGGGTAATTCTATATCACCCATTGCCTTTAAATAATTAATTGCTGTATTTCTAGATATTGATGCTAAATAGGGCTTTATGCTTTTGTATTTAGAATCTAATTTATTGCGATTATTCCATAGCTTTACGAATGCATCTGCTGCTATTTCTTCTATATCTTCTATGGTGGCAGATCCCCTCATAATATTATAAATTATGGTAAATACATAATTATAATATTTGTCCATAAGTTTTTCTAGGGATTTTTGATTGCCATTTTTAAGTCCTCGAATAAGTATTCTATCTTCCACTTTAATTTTTCACCTCCATTAGCCCTTCATCTATATATACAATGAAAATATGGTTTTGGTTTCATTTTCTTTGAAATTATTGTATTTAAAAAATAGGCCTAATTATTAGACCTATTTTTTAATCCCAAAATGTTTAACATAAACAGCAGATTATAAAGCCTATCCCCTAAATAAATCTAAAAGCCTCTCCAAAAAACTCTTATTATTTTTTTCCACAATTTTTACTTCATTCTTAGGATTTTCTATTTTAATAGCTGGCGTTTTCATTATAAATTGGCAAGTAGAATTATTCCCATTTCTATTGTCTACAAAGGAAGTGTAATTGTCCTCTTTATCTCCTCCATTTTCAGTAAATATTTCAACAGTATCCTTTATCTTATCTATGCCTTCATTATTTAATTTAGATATTCCCTTAGTTAAATCCTCTTGTCCTTCTGCCAGTTTTCCTACCTTATCTGGAAGGATTTTTGTATTATTATTTATATCAGAAATTCCATTATCCATGGAATCTAGACCTTCAAATACTGCATCTAATCCTTCTGTTAATTGAACATGCCCACTATACATATTTTCTAATTCCTTAGGCATTGGTTGAAGCTTTTCATTTAACTTACTATATCCACCAAAAACTTCATTTAAACCTTTATTATATTCAGAATAACCTAAATACAGTCTATTGCTATTCTCTGAAATAGCATTTATTCCTTTATAGCTTTCATTTAAACCATTACTTAAATTTTCAATAGCCACCCCTTCGCCAATCATTCCTTCTGCTAAAGCCTTTACCCTTGGGTCTTGGCTATCTTGTAGAGACTGGGCTAATTCTACTAATTGTTTATGATTGGAATTGAGACTAATTAATCCATTATTTAATTCTTTTACACCATTATCTAGATTAGCAGTTCCCTCTTTTAATTGAAACATGCCATCCTCAATATTATTACTTTCTTCAACAATGGGCTTAAAGCCATAATTTAGCCCCCCAATTCCCTCTACTAAATCCCCCATATTTATCTTTAAGATTTTAAAACCTGAATTAAATTGATTAAAGCCATTGGATATTTCTTTGGTTTTATTATTTATCTGATTAAATCCAGAATAAAATTCTCCAATTCCAGATGCTAGGGCTTTTAACCCATCCTTCAAACTAATAGTCCCTTTATTTAATTCTTTAGAACCTTTTTCTAATTTATCGAAGGCCTTTGCCATTTCATCTATGCCTGATGAAAAATCTTCTAAATCCCCTGATAATGGCATTTTAGAATTAGTTGAGGATATAAACATTGACTCCAATTCTATGTTTTCTCCCCTAGCTTCTAGGCTAAATTTACCATTACCTATAGGCAAATGTGTATATACTACTGTCATGGTTTTCCCCACTACAGAAACTGTACCATTTTCTACTTTAATATTAGAAAAGATATCTAAATTAAGAGGTATTTGAATTTGAGTAGTTAGATTGTTTCCATTTTCTATGGATATATCTATTTTTAAATTGCCAGATTTTCCTGCTAGTTCTTCACCAAGGATCTCTTTCCCATCTAAAAAATATCTTATATCTATTTTCATAGGCAATTCCTTATCTATATTGGCTTCATAGTATATATCTTGGCCTTTTAAATTTTGTAGGGGCCATTTTATTTTATCTTTTTCTACAATTGGTTTAATATCTGCTAAAGGCTCAATATCTTCATACTCTCCATAGTCTACATAGTACTTGTCATTACTTTCTCCATAAATTCTATTGACTACTTTAATATCCTTGGCATTCCCATTATGGTCTAAATTAACATATATTGTTTCATCTTTTAAAATTTCTGCAAAGCTTAAGGAAAATGTAGATAATATTAAACTTAATATTATTAAAAAAGATAGAAATTTTTTCAAGACTTTTCCCTCCTTTTATTATTAATTGTAGGCCAATTAATAGTACTTATCCCTATTACCTTATCAAATATAATCAATAGGGATGGGAGAACCATTAGAACTAAAATCAAGGATATAATGGCTCCTCTTCCTATTAATAGAGTCAATTCCTTAGCATTGGTCATACTAGTAATCAAATATACACTAAAGGTACCAGTAAAAAGTATTAATGCTGATGTAAGTATAGGTCTTCCTGTGTCCTCTATAGTTTGAACAGCCGCTTTATTTCTATCATTAATCCTCTCTAAATTTTCCCTATATCTAGATGTAAAAAGTATAGCATAGTCTACTGTAGCCCCTAATTGTATAGCTCCTATTATTATAAAACTAATGAAATTTAATTCTTTTCCTTTCATATAGGGAATAGCTAAATTAATCCAAATTCCCAGTTGAATAATTAAGACTAATATCAAAGGAATGGTTATGGATTTAAAGGCTATGAGAATTATACTAGATATTAAAATAATAGATAATATAGTTACATTTCTAAAGTCCTTAGCTGTTGTCTCCTTTAAATCTGAATATATGGCTGATTCTCCTGTCAAATACCACTCATTATAATAATTTGATACTTTTTCCTTAATTCGATTTAAGCTATCTTGAGTAACATTTCCTTCCATTGGCAAGTTTAAATTTATATTGATTAAAGAATAGTTCTCTGATTGGAATTTCTCTTTTATCTCTTCTGGTATGAATGTTTCTGGAATTACTATATCTACCATAGAATACAGTCCCTTTACATCCCCTACTCCTTCTATATCTTCCAATTCCTTTATCAATTGAATTTCATTTAACTTATCTCCCTTAGGCAAAATCAGGGCCAATTGGTTTTTATTTGAGAACAATTTATCTATCTCTTTAATTGCTATATTAGAATCTGAAGATGCTGGAAGAACTTTTTCATTGGCATAGTAATAATTTACATTGGACTCAGCTAAATATGATGGTACCGCAATGATTATTGCTATTATTAGTAGTAGGTACTTTCTTTTGATAATAAAGGCTGCAGACTTCTTAAAATTTGGTAAAAAGATTTTATGCTTGTATTTTTCAATTACTTTATCAAATATTAAAATTAAAACTGGTAATAAAGTAATTACGGATATTAAACTAAAAAACACCCCTTTGGCTAAAACTAAACCTATATCCTTACCAATAGTGTATTTCATAACAATGAGAGCTAAAAAACCCGCAACAGTAGTCATTGAAGAAGATAATACTGAATTAAAGGTTTTATCAATAGCTACTATCATAGCTTGGTTTTCGTCTTTATAATTTTCCTTTTCTTCAATATATCTATGGAGTAAAAATATGGAATAGTCCATAGATACGGCCAATTGAATTATAGCTGCTATAGAATGAGTGTTAAAGGATATACTATCAAACACTATATTGGTTCCCATATTTAATATTATTGCTACTCCTATGGCTATGAAAAATAATATTGGTTCAATAAAAGACTCTAGGGACAAAAATAATATTATAGATATTATTATAAAGGCCACTAAAGAATAATATACTACTTCTTTAGATGTGATATACTGTAAGTCCTTGGATGTGGCAGCTGGGCCACCTATAACCCCCTTTTCTCCTAGAATGTTTTGAATTTCACTTACTCCTTCTACGGTTTCTAATGAATCATTGGGATTTAAAAAATATATTTGTATCAGATTAGAGTTTTCAGATAAAAATTCTTTTTTAATATTTTCATCCATAAAATCTTCAGGTTTAAATATATCTTCTACAGTCCCAAGCCATATTGCCTCCTTTATTCCTTCTATGGTTTCAATGTCCTTTACTAAATTTTCTATTTCATTAAGAGATTCATCTTTTATTAATACATAGGCAGTGCCACCTATACCAAATTCCTTTTCTAGTATATTTTTACCCTGAATCGAGTTTAGATTTTGAGGTAAATACAGGCTTAAATCGTAATTTACTTTCACAAATCTACTGCCTATAAATGCTAATAAGACTAATATTAAATATAGAAATATTATTAGCTTTTTATGCTTAACTATAAAATTAGCTAGGCTCAACAAAAGCATCCCCCCAAATAAAAAATGTATTTAAACAGTTGTTTAAAACTACTGTTTAAATACATTCTATTACTATTCTAAAATAAAATCAATATATTTATTTTTTTAAAATAGTATCCACTAGATTTTCTATATATCTTTTTCTTTCTTCTTCATTATTTAAATTTATAAATACCTTATTAGTATCCTTAATATTTGGTATCATCTGAAAAATAATAGGACCAATTACTCCAGAAAATAATTGCATATATTTAAAATTTAAAGTTTCCTCATCATCTATATTTGTAAGAGAATATATTATATTTTGGATATTTTCCTTAGATTCTACATTTCCTAAAAATTTATCTATAATCTCTGGATTGTAGTTTTGATCCTCTAATACTAAATTTGTCACTAGCATTATTAACGCAGGATATTCTAATACAAACTTCATCAATGCATCCGCCCAGTCTATTAACTTTTCCCTAGGAGCTTTTTTTTCATCTATTATTATTTCATTTTGTATATTAAATAATAGCCTAGAATAATGTTTTTCCACTTCCCTTAATAGATTATCCTTTGAGCCAAAATGATAATTTATTGAAGCCACATTTACTCCAGCTTTTTCACAGATTTCTCTTACTGTTATATCATCTTTTATTCCATATAATTCAATAGTAGCAGATAAAATTTTTTCCTTAGTATTTATATTTTTATCCTCCATATTAATCACCTCTATTGTTAATATTATACCATTGAATATGGGAATGATTCTAGGGAATTGTTAAGTTTAAATTATAATGTACACTTAATATTTTCAATATTGATACTTTCTATATTTGTTTGGGTAATTATAAAAGTATATAGTTAAAAGTAGAAAGGTCTGATTAAGGTGTACAATATTTCTAGAAAAGATGTAGTTTTTAAAAAAGAAGATGCAAATCATTTATCTTTTAATAGTCCATTTCCTTCTGGTGATGAATATGTGGATAAAGGCAGGGCGCTCTTATATGAAGGTAATAATAATGAAGGGATTGTATTTGTACATGGTCTAGGCAATAGAAATTTTGAATACTTGAAATACTATCCTGAGAATTTAGCTAAACATGGTTATACAGCCATAATGCCAACATTGCCTTATCATTTTGAGAGGATGCCAAAAGATAAAAAGATATCTTTTCTTTCTGGGACTTCAGTTGATATTGAAAAAAGATTTTATCAATCAGTTACAGATTTGCTATCCTGTGTTGACTACTTGGAAAGCATAGGAATGAAAAAGATACATATTATGGGCTTTAGTTTTGGAGGAATGATAAGTACAATAGCCAAAGCTATAGATAATAGAATAGATAAAGGGGTATTTATAGTATCTGGCGGCAATTTTTTATATATCACCTGGAAAAGCACTGCAACAAAAGTGCTTAGAGTTCGCTATGAAGATGGAGGCAGCTGCAGCATAGAAAAATGCCATGAACTCCACCAAAGTTTCGATCAAGAAGCAGAGAATTTTAGCAGCCTAGATGATCTAAATAATCTACCTAATTGTTTTAGATATGATCCTTCCTTATTTGCAAAGATGATAGACCCAAGCAAAGTTTTAATGATCAATGCAATTTTTGATCCCTTCATTCCCAGCAAATCCTCTAAAGATTTGTGGAATAAAATGGGACATCCTAAGAGATATAGATTACCTTCAGGGCATTTGACTTCACATTTATGGTTTAAAAAATTCATTTTGAAAAAAACCATAGATTTCTTGGAGTAGGATATAAACTGCCATATAAACCATAAATAATAAAAAATAATAGCCGATGAAGGTCTATAAAACTACCTCACCGGCTTATCTATTAAGCTTCCATGAAAATCTTTATATCATCTTCTACATTTGAAATTGTTCCAATACCGAAGTTTTCTACTAATACCTTAGTTACATTTGGTGAAAGAAATCCTGGCAATGTTGGCCCTAAGTGGATATTCTTTACTCCTAAATATAGTAATGCTAATAATACTATTACTGCTTTTTGCTCATACCAAGCTATATTGTATACAATTGGTAATTCATTTATATCATTCAATTCAAATATTTCTTTTAGCTTAAGAGCTATAAGTGCTAAAGAATAGGAATCATTGCATTGGCCTGCATCTAATACTCTTGGGATTCCGTTGATATCACCTAAATTTAACTTATTATATTTGTATTTAGCACATCCTGCAGTTAGTATAACCGTATCCTTTGGAAGGGCTTTTGCAAAATCTGTATAATAATCTCTACTCTTCATCCTACCATCGCAGCCTGCCATTACAAAGAATTTTTTAATTGCCCCTGTTTTAACTGCCTCTACTATTTGATCGGCTAAAGCAAATACTTGGGCATGAGCAAATCCTCCTACTATTTTCCCTGTTTCTATTTCTGTTGGTGCTGGTAATCTTTTTGCGTGTTCGATGATTTCTGAAAAGTCTTTAGGCTCTCCATTTACTCTATCTGGAATATGTTTAAATCCTGGATATCCTGATGAGCCTGTAGTATATACCCTATCTGCATAAACTTCCTTTGGTGGCACTATACAGTTTGTTGTAAATA
>DHBY01000051.1:9543-14634 GCA_002398845.1 Firmicutes bacterium UBA4916
CTGGGTAATAATGAGCTGGTAACATTTCACCATGAGTATAAACATCTACTCCAGTTCCCTTTGTTTGTTCAAGTAATTCCTCCAAGTCCTTCAAATCATGACCTGAAATAAGTATTGCTGGATTATTTCTTACTCCTATATTTACTTCAGTAATTTCTGGATTTCCATAAGTTGATGTATTTGCCTTATCAAGTAATGCCATTGTCTTTACGCCATATTCCCCTGTTTCTAAAGTTAATTGAACTAAATCATCTAAGGTTAAGCTATCATCTAAAGTAGCAGCTAATGCTTTTCTAATAAATTTCCCTATTTCTGGATCATAATACCCTAGATTATCTGCGTGTTCTGTATAAGCTGCCATACCTTTAACACCATAGGTAATTAATTCCCTTAAGGATCTGATATCTTCATTCTCTGTGGCAAGTACACCAACTTTTTCAGAAGTAGATTTATATACTATTTCATCCCTTGAATTTACTGTAAATGTGGCTGCATCAGCTAGTTTTCCTAATTCGATCCCTTTTTCTATTAATTCAGCTTTAAGTTTATCTCTTAGTTTAAGAGCTTCTTTTATTTTTTCAAAAAACCTTTCCTTATCAAAATTAGCATTAGTAATAGTCATAAATAGGCCTTCTATTATAAATCTATCTAAAGCTACTACGTCCATTCCTATTTCATCTGCTTTAACCCCTAACTGTGATATTCCCTTTAAGGAATATATCATTAAATCTTGTAAGTTAGCCAACTCTGCCGTTTTACCACACATACCTACCTTAGTGCAGCCTTTACCTCCAGCAGTTTCCTGACATTGATAACAAAACATTGACATATTATTTACCCCCCAATTTTTTATTGATAACTATATTTTAATATATAATCCCTAGTATTTCGGTAACTTATGTTACCAAATTAAATTTTTTAAAAAATAGGTCTCATTTGTTAGACCTATTCTTTTATTTCAAATATAGTTTAATTTATAAGTTTTTATCTAAATTATATTATCATCTTTAAAAATTGATTCAATTACTCATTGTATAATCCCAATGTTCTACTTACACCCATTACAAAGATAATGCCATTACTTGGTTCACTGATATTTAATCTTTCTCCTATTGCATTTACAATAGATTCAGTTTTTTCTACTTTGGATAGTATAAGAACTATATCTTTTTCTGGTTCAATTTCTATATTAAATAATTTAGCCTTTTCCTGAGTTCCAGAACCTCTTCCATGAATTACAGTTCCACCTGTAGAACCAGCAGATTCAGCTGCTTCTAATACATTGCCTGAAATGCCTTTATCCACAATAACAAATATAGATTCGTAATCCACATTATTCACACCCTTCTTTTGAAATTTAGACACATGCTTAGAGCCTTTAAGATTTAAACAATATTTTAATGGCATAGAAAAAGCAATTCCATTATTAGCTTTATCTAAATTAAATTTTCTTGACATTTTATCATAAAAAATATCCTCTAACTTTTCATCTATAATCGTTATAAAAATCTCTTTCCTCAAATCAAAGGCTCCTAATACATTTAACCATTCTGTTCTTACTGTGCCTTTTCCTAAAAAAATAGTTCCTCCTATTGCTCCTAATTCTTTAGATAACTTTAATGCACTACTACCTTTACCAAAATCTAATATTAGATAGAAAAGAATTAAACTATTTCCGTCAAAATTCATAGCTAATTTCCCTCCCTCTTAGCTTTTATTTTAAATATAAGCCCAAGAATTTGTATTGCCACCAAAGGAGTCATAGCCACCATAGCAATCACACCAAAACCATCTATTAAAATATTTGCTGTTGAAATAGCATTTGCGGCTCCTTGTGCAAAAGCTAAAACAAAGGTAGCTGTCATAGGTCCAGATGCCACTCCTCCTGAATCAAAGGCAATACCAACAAAAATCGGTGGAACTTTATAGGACAAGAATACCCCTAATGCAAAGCCTGGCAATAGAAAATGCCAAAGTTTCAAACTAGGTATCATAATCCTCAACATAGACATTGAAACTGCAAAAGCAATTCCTAAGGATAAGGCCACTAATATAACTCTCTTTTTTATATGCCCTGCCGTAACATCCTCCACCTGTTCAGTCAATACATAAACTGCTGGTTCTGCTAATACTACTACCATCCCCAATAAAAATCCAACAACCGGCAATAGCCAAGGATGAGAAATTGCTATTCCTTCACCCATGACCCTTCCCACTTCCATAAATCCAGCATTTACTCCAACTAAAAACAATGTAAGACCAATATATGTGTATAAAAGTCCTTTTAGAATAGTATTTTTGTTTTTCTTATTTAGTTTGAACTTAGTTTTATCAAAAATTAGAAATAGTATAAGCAAAGGAAATAAAGTTATAATAGACTCCTTTAATAATTGTGGGAATACTTTAAAATATGGACTTAATATGCCAGTATTAGGTACAAAGGCTTCCACTTCACCCTGTATATCTGTAAGTCCTTTTATTATACTCATTGACATAATAGCAAAAATAGGTCCTGCAGAGGCTAGTCCTACCATGCCAAAACTATCTTCTTCTGAAGTTTCACCACCCTTTAGTTGAGAAACTCCATACCCTAAAGCTAATATAAATGGAGTGGTCATAGCTCCAGTAGTAGCTCCTGATGCATCTACAGAAATGGCTAAAAACTCCTCCGAAACATTTACGCCAAGAATAAGTATTATAAAATAAACTAATGTAAATATCTTATTTAATCGTTTCCCATATAATATCCTAAGTAAACCTATAGCTACCATAATCCCTACTCCTATTGAAACTACAATAAGAATAAGCAAACTTGAAAGTTTTCCCCCTGAAGCTAAATTTATCTGTCTAGCAAGTATTTGCAAATCAGGTTCAGCAATGGTAATAAAAAACCCTAAAATAAATCCAAGTATACCAACTAAATGTACTTTATTTGTCTTTGCTATGGTTTCACCCATAAGGTTTCCAATAGGTCCAATACCAATATGAGCCCCAAATAAAAAAACCCCCAAACCTATAATAACAAACATAGCACCTATTAAAAATCTAATAAACATTTCAGTTCCTATCGGTACTATGGTAAAACTTAAAATAACAACTAAAATTGTTATTGGCAAAACAGATAAAGATACTTCCTTCAGTTTTTTTAATAATATATTCAAAAAACCTCCCCTTTCTAAAGTAGAATATATCTATATAGTATTTAAAGCTTGTATAATATGTCAAGAGCTTATAAGTATTTTACTAAATAAGTTTTGATTATAGCTTAAAAATCTTTTATAGCATATCAATACAAAATAGAGAATACCCTATTTTAGCAATGAGAAATATGTATTATTATATAAATTAATAGATAGCATATAATATGAAAAAATATAATAGCAATAAAACCATAGGCTTTGTTTCGAGCCTATGGTTTTATCCTAATAATCCTTCCCTGCTGCCATAACATTATCTGGGTCGAAACTATGGCATGGGGTTACTCCATATACCATATTACATTTTGGACATTTTCCCTCATGACACTCCATCTCAAATTCTTCGCCGCATTTTACACATTTTATAAGTAGTGGCACAGCCATAGGCTGATTAGCAAAGCCCATCATCCTTATTTTATCTACCAACTGTTTGCCATTTTCAAAACTTCCTGAACATCCTTCATGCATCTTAAATTCCTCCTCATTTTTTAACATCAAACGCTAGAGACTGTCTCTACCGTTTGATGCTGATTGTCAAACCTTCTCTTAAATTATTTCTCATATTTTGGATTATTCTATCCATCTTTTCTAGTTCAACTAAAACTTCTTTTTCTTCTTCACTCGTTTCTATTACCTTAGCTATCCCACCATTTTTTATAACGATTCTTCTATCTGCTATTAATGCTAATGTTGGGTCATGGGTTGCCATTAGAACTATTTTATCGCTATTTATCAATAGGTTTAATGCTTTTTTTCTATCTATGCCTGCATTTTCAATTTCATCTATTAACACTATGGGTGATGAACTTAGAATAGCTGTATCAGCTATCATTAATGCCCTAGACTGTCCACCGCTAAGACTGGTTATTGGTGTATCTAAATTGAACTTCTCTCCTGCCAAGTTGTTAGCTGCCTCTATTATTTCTTTTATGATTTTTTCTTCATTTTCTATCATTCTGCTTTGTGCATGGAGCTCTAAAAATTCATGGACGGTTAAATCCATTACAAAATTCATATTTTGTGAAAGCTGAGCTACCAATCTATTATTAGAGGAAAACCTCCATTTTTTATCTGGGATTTCTCCATTTATTAGTATGGTCCTTCCAGTGGGTGTATCCCTATGAGCCGCCCATTCTATATCTGCCAAAAGCCTACTTTTGCCCGATCCAGTAGGTCCTACTATGGATACGATTTCTGATTTGTTTATGGTTATCTTTTCAAAACCTTCTTTGATTCCAGATTTGTCCTTTCCCGCTAATATGGTTAAAGATTCTATACCCTTGTCTTCTTTGATTCCTAAAAACTTTACCATTTGATTAATATATTCTAATAAATCTTCTGCTAATTTCTTGGTATCAATAGCCCATTCTTCTACTTCTTCTTCAGTAAAATGGTTTAAATATTCTTCAAATGTCATATCTTCATATCCTTGAATATCCAACTTATTATTAGCAAAATAATTGATAACAAAGGGATATTTTTGCTGCAGTTCTTTTATTGAAATCTTGCTTAATATATTATTCATCTTCATCACCTAAATCTATCTTTCTAATATTCCCCATTTGATAGGCTTCCCCAATCCTCGTCTCTCCTAGGCAATAGGAGCATAGTGCAGAAGGCATAGGAAACCTTAACTTTTTCCCTTGTACTGTTTCTAAATCTTCGTCCTTATCATAAATTAAGGTACTTAGTTCAAAAGCTCCTTGCCCAGTTAAGCCATTAATATGCATAGTAATCGCTCTTGGATTTACAGAGTTTACCCTAGATGTAAACACCTCTCTCTCTGCTTGAGACACTATATCTCCTTTAGTAATAACAACAATATCTGCTGATTTAAGCATAGGTCCTATTTTTTTAGGTGTATTTATTCCAGATAGATTATCTATAACACAAA